>JAZQUQ010000247.1:0-8475 GCA_045631365.1 Eubacteriales bacterium
AAGCAATGATCCTTCCGTCCTTCATACTTGTGGTACACCGCTTTTCCCGTTTCCACATCGGACGCTACCACATAAAACTCCATGGGATTTTTCTCAAAGGTGTCGAAATCGAAGATGTCGTGCTTCAGCGGAACTTCGTCGTAGCAAAAATCCGTGCTGTAGATATTTCCCGTCTTCAAAAGCACCCGAAGACCGCAGTACCGTTTGTCGCGGACAAATCTTGTCTTGTACCGCAGAACCCGCCCGATCTGCTTGGATTTATAATTCACTCCGAAGGCTGCCCCTGCAGATACACCCACCGCGCCGTCGAATTCGATTCCGTTCTCCATGAGAACATCGAGCACACCGGCGGTGAACAGTCCCCGCATGGCACCGCCTTCCAATATCAGTCCTGTTTTCATGATTCCCTCGTAATGGTATGTTTGGTCAATCTTTAATAGTATACCACAAGCTTGTTGAGATGTCAACAAAAACGGGGCGCGGCGGATTTCGATTCTGTAAACTTTTTGTGGGAAAAGGGAAGAAAATCTATATTAAGCGAAAAAGAACGGCAAGGACGTAAAAATCCTTGCCGTTGGCTGTCATTTATCTTTCCAAGATGGGTTTCGATAAAATCTCTTCTTTTCTCTCAATCAAGTCGTTTGTGGAAAGGGCAGCCTCCAGTACATCTGTACCAAGGCGGTCGATGGCGGCACCGAGACGTTCCTTGGCGTAGCCGTTTTCCTTGTACCACAGCATCACCTTTTCGATCACCGCGGGGATTTCATCAGGGGTAAAGGTGGCGGAAAGACGGGTGCCCATGCGCTGCGTCTTTCCCCAGGTTCCGCCCACGAAGACACGGCAGACCGACGCCGCTTCCTTGGGAGCTGCTCCAAAGGGACATTTGCCCACGCATACGCCGCATTTGGTGCACTTGCTCTCATCCACAACGGCTTTTCCGTCGATTACGGAAACCGCCTTGGAGGGGCAATTCTGTGCCACAAGACACTTCTTGCATCCCTTGCAAAGGTCGCTGTTGAAGGAGAAAGCCTTGCAGCCTTCGATCCCAACATCGTTGAGGCTGGGCTTCATGCAGCTGTTGGGGCAGCCTCCCACCCCGATCTTGAACTTATGGGGAAGCTTCACGTCCTTCATTCCCACATAAAATTTTTCGTGGATCACACGGGCAAGTTCCTGTGTATCAATGTTGCCGAACACGCAGGTGGTACCCTTGCAGGCAGCAATGGGACGAACCTTTGCCCCCGTGCCTCCGAAGGATAAGCCCCGCTCTGCTACAAAGGCTTCGGCTTCGGGGATTTTATCAAAGGGAATGCCCACGATTTCTGCGGAAAGTCTTGATGTAAAGTTCACCTTGCCGTTGCCGAATTTTTCGGCGCATTCCGCGATGGCGCGCAGTTCATCGGGGGTATAAAGTCCCGCAGCGGCTACGATTCTGCCGGAAAAGCAATCGGTTCCGCGGTTGCGGAGAAAGCCTCTTGCCTTCACATCGGTAATCTGTTCGCTTGTCAGCATGTTGTTTCTCTCCTATTCATTGACGAATGACTTTTTATATGTTACAATAATTGTATCACGATTCCCGTGATTTGTCAATAAACGAACCCTGTGAAGAGGAACTATGAAGATAACAAAATGTTTGAAAAATATATTCGCTCTAACCCTGATGGGACTCCTTTTGTTTCCCGCCGTATCCTGTGACGATCAGAGGAAAACTGCGAACGAAACGAACGTAACCTTTACCGATGCCCTCGGCCGTGAGGTGAGCGTCCCCACCAATCCCCGGCGGACGGCAGCCCTTCTCGGCAGTTTTGCGGATGTCTGGATCCTTGCGGGAGGGGAGCTTTGCGCGGCGGCAGAGGATGCTTGGGAGGATTTCGGTCTGGAACTTGAAGGATGCACCAATCTGGGCGGCGCTCACTCCCCGAGCTTAGAGCGCTTGATCTCCGCCGACCCCGATTTCGTACTTGCAAGTGCCTCCACCGCATCCAATGTGGAGATGAAGGATGCTCTTGATGCCATGGGGATTCCCGTTGCTTATTTTGACGTGGACAATTTTGACGATTATCTCCATATGCTCCGTATCTGCACCGATCTTACCGAACGGAAAGACCTGTACGAGCAAAACGGACTTGCCATCAAGGCAGAGATCGACGAAATCAAGGCACGGTATGCAGAAGGGGACATTCCCGCGGAGGAGAGGAAGATTCTTTTGCTCCGTGCTGCCTCCACCTTTGTGAAAGCCAAGGGAAGCAGCGGAACCATCCTCGGGGAAATGCTCCGTGATATGGGCTGCATCAACATTGCGGACAGCGAGAGAAGTCTCCTTGACAATCTCAGTGTGGAAGCGGTCATTCGGGAGAATCCGTATCATATTTTCGTCGTTACCATGGGCAGCGATACGGAGGCGGCGAAGAAATCCCTTGAAAATCTGATAAAGGAGAACGCGGCATGGGACACCCTTGAGGCGGTCAGGGAAGGCAGATTGCACGTGATGGACAAAAAGTTGTTCAATCTGAAACCCAACGCCCGATGGGGAGAATCCTATGCGATCTTATATGAAAAGCTTACGGAAAAATAAGATCGGGTACACCTACGGCATCGCCTTTGCCATGCTCCTTCTTTCGGTTCTGCTGGGGCTCCTCCTCGGCTCGACGAGGTTGGATCTTTTTGGGGCACTCTCCGCCATTTTCAGCGGCAGCACGGACAGCCCCGATGCGAGAATTCTCCTTTACGTTCGGCTGCCGAGAGTCCTTGCGGCTCTTGTCTGCGGTATGGGTCTTGCGGTGTCGGGGGCGGTGATTCAGGGTGTCCTTGCCAATCGCCTTGCGTCCCCCAGCATTATCGGGGTTAACGCAGGGGCGGGGCTTGCGGTAACCGTTTGCGCGGCGTTCGGTGTGATAGGAGGATTGCCCCTTTCCCTTTGTGCTTTTGCGGGGGCGTTTGCCGCTGTTTTGCCCGTCAGCATCGGGGCAAAGCGGTGGGGTGCTTCAAGAGGCACGGTGATTTTGATGGGCGTTGCGCTGAATGCTTTCCTTGGTGCCATCTCGGATACGGTCATAACCTTTTCTCCAACCGTCAGCGTGCAAAGCTTCGACTTTAAGGTGGGCGATTTTTCTGCGGTTACCTACGCCAAGGTGATCCCCGCCGCTATTCTGATGGTGATTTCCGTGTTCGTTCTCATCACCCTCTCCAACGAGCTTGACGTGCTGACCCTGGGGGATGAAAATGCCAAAGGACTCGGGTTGAATACGGACGGAATGCGGGTGGTATTTTTGCTTTTGTCCGCACTTTTGGCGGGGGCTGCCGTCAGTATCTGCGGTTTGCTCTCCTTTGTGGGCTTGCTTGTCCCTCACGCCGTGAGGAGAATGGCGGCGTCAGCCACCGAAGCGCGGCATCTGATCCCTCTTTGTGCCCTGTTCGGCGGGGGATTTGTTGCCCTTTCCGATACCCTTGCCCGCGTGGTGTTCGCACCTTATGAGCTGCCCGTCGGCATTATTATGGCGTTCCTCGGCGCGCCCTTCTTCCTCTTTATTCTGATCAAAGGGAAGGGAGGACACCGCAATGCTTGAAATCAAAAACATCTCCGCAGGCTACGGAGCCAAAACCGTTCTGCACGGCGCTTCCGCCTCCTTTGAAAAGGGAAGGTTTACCTGTGTGATCGGGGCAAACGGCTGTGGAAAAAGCACGCTTCTGAAGGCGATTCTCGGGATTCTTCCCCTGCGGGAGGGCGAGATTGTCATGGACGGAGCGGATATGCGGTCCATGAGCAGAAACGACATTGCAAAAAAGGCGGCATATCTGTCACAGGGGAAAAACACCCCCGATATGACGGTGGAGCAGATGGTTCTCCACGGAAGATTCCCGTACCTTTCCTACCCGAGACGGTATCGGGAATCCGACCGTGAAATGGCACGGAACGCCATGGAAACCGTTGGAATCTCTCATCTTGCGAAGGAGCAGCTTGATACTTTGTCGGGGGGCATGCGGCAAAACGCCTATATCGCCATGGCCTTGGCGCAGGATACGGATTATATCCTCCTTGACGAGCCGACCACCTATCTTGATATTGCCCATCAGCTGGATCTGATGCGGATTTTGCGCTCCCTTGCCGAAGGTGGGAAGGGGATTATCGCGGTCATGCACGATCTGCCTTTGGCGTTTGATTTTGCGGATCAGCTTGCGGTGATTCAAGACGGAACCGTTGCCGCAGAAGGAACTCCCATGGAATTGTGCGGGTCACCCGTGATCGAAGAGATCTTCGGCGTGCGGCTCATGCCTATGGAAAATGGCAGATTCTACTGTCGATACGGGAAATAAAAATCAGATACAGCTAAAAATAACGCCGCCAAGGAATCGAGGGAACCCTTGGCGGTATTGTTCGTTTATCGGACGACGGAGGAATGTCGGTAGATGTAGAATTCCTCCTGACTTGGCATCCATTTCTTTTCTTTGGGTGGGAAGGTGGCGTCGAACGCTTCCACCGCGGCGGTGTCATCACAGCAATCGGCGGCGGTGGAGGGAATATACATCCACTTTTTGCCGTCCAGCGCACCCGGAACAAGCTCTGCCACAAGCAAAGCCGTGGGGAAGTTGCCGTCCACCACAAAGCTGACGTTTTTCTTCTTGCAGCTTACAAAACCGCGGCTGACGTAGTTTCCGGGGTTGCCGAAATTGATGTTGACGTCGTAGCCCAACCTGCGGGCAGCCTCAAAGGAGTGCTCGATCAGAAGTTTGCCGAGCTTCTGCCGCTGATACTTGGGAGAAACGCAAAGAGGCCCAAAGGAAAGGATCTCCTTTCGCTCCCCGTTCTCGTCTTCCAGCCACGCCTTTGTGTACATGATGTTTCCCACGATCTCCCCGTCCAGTTCCAGCACAAATGCAAGCTCGGGGATAAAATCGGGGTGATTCCGCATCGTATGCACGAAATAATGCTCGCTGGCGCCGGGGACATAGACATTCCAAAACGCCTCGCGGGTAAGCTCCTCTACCGCTCTGTAATCGTTTTCGGTTTCCAAACGGATCGTCAAATTGTTTGTGTTGTTCATGAGACACACTCCTCAGTAGTTTTGTTTCTTTAACTGCAGTATAGCATATCTTACCGTCCAAATCAAGATTATTCGCCAAAAATCTTCTGCTGGATCAACCGTTTTTCAGAGAAATTGTCTTGACAGATCAGTCGGAATCTGTTACAATTTTTTTGATAAATTTGATGGATTTTTTGGAGGTGTTGCTGCATGAAAGTTATGTTGAGATATAACTTAAAGTTGATCTGCTTCTTTGCCGACTGCATCAACGGCTTGCCGAAGAAGATTCTCGGATACATCACACCGGAGGAGATGTTTGAAGCTCAGCTTGACCGAATCTATGCCGCTTAACGCTGCGCGCCGCAGTTGTTTGTTACGTTTTTGATAACTATTGGAACTTGTTATCGCATTTTGAGGAAACTATAAATATAATCTCACCGGCTTTCTCTACCGGGCAAGTCAGCATTATCAGCCGAGACAGGATCCTTTTACGCAAAACTGTCCCCTCCACCGAAATGCGGACAATGTAGGGCAGCTTCCTCCGGGAGATACCCATATCCTCTATCCCGGAAAAGGAGAGGCGTGGATGTCCATGCGGCTGGAAACGGAACGGGAGGGCGCGGAGGAATACGAGCTGCTCCGTGTTCTCGCGGAAAAAAACAAGGCAGCGGCAGACGAGATTTGTACCTCCATGTTCCGCTCCTTCAAGGAGGTGGAATACGATGTGAATTTGTTTGTTGAAGCGAAGAAAAAGCTTCTTGAGGCTCTTTCGTGACGGGGATTCCGTTGTTTGCAAGACGTGATGATAGCAAAACGCCTCTCGAAGATTGCAGTAAATGCGGTCGAGAGGCGTTTGTTTTTATTCGTCTTTTTGGTACACGCGCACGTAATCGATGATGAATTCGCCGCTGTGATCCTTGGCACACGCGGTCTCACCGGGCAGCTCCAGTGAGATGACCATCTCTTCGTCGACTTCGGAAACTCCGTCGCCCCAGTTCGTCTCGCCCACGAGGCGGCCGTCAACATAGAAACGGTAGACCTCCTTTGTCCATTCCAAGCCGTAGGTGTGGAAGGCGGTGTAGCAGTCGGGGAGCTCCGTGCGGATGGGGGGGAGGTATTGGGTGGAGTGACCCTCCGTGAAGTTGGGCGGATTTTTCATGCCGGTAACATGGATGGTGGACTCCACACCGGGCGCACCGAGCGTTTTTGTGCGGTCGCGAAAGGCTTCGACGATGTCGATCTCCGCACCGCCGGGGCCTCCTTTGGAGAGTTCTGGGTCGTAGGAACCGCGGGACTGCATCCAGAATGCGCTCCAGAAATTGGAGCCTGCCGGATCGTTGCAGATACAGCGGATCTCAAAATAGCCGCGTGTAAAGCGTTCACGGGCGTTGATCATGCCGGCGTACCAGCCTTCGCCGAATTCGCCATCGGTGCGGTACTGATATTTCAAAATGAGATGGCCGTTGTTCAGAAAAACCTGCGAAGGTGCGTTAAAACCGCAACGTCGTGCGCCGCTGCCGCGGTACTGCCATTTTTTCAAATCGAGCTCTTTGCCCTCGAAATTGTCTTCAAACACGAGTTTATAGCCGTTCAAATCCATAAAATATCACCTCATGGTCATTGTAACATAAACAAATAGTACTGTCAATGTTTTTTGTGCTTTTCCCGGAAAATTAATACAATGTCCGATGATAAGGCTACAATTCGAGATCGATGAATTTATCGTTGATATTTGTCGGGATATATGATATACTATGCACGTATATCACAAAAAAAGTCAAAGCAGAAAGGAGCGAACAGCTGCATCATGAATATGAAGAAAGAAAGCGAAATGTTTGATCAAATGTCAGACTATTACGATATATTTCGGCCGGATTATCCTCAAGAAATAATTGATTCCATTGTGAATCATGCAAATCTTTCGAAAGGATCACGAATTCTTGAGGTTGGTGCAGGCAGCGGTAAAGCAACAGCGCGGTTTGTTGATTATGATTTCGAAATGCTATGCCTTGACCCGGGGGCCAATCTTGTGAAAAAAGGGAACGAGCGATTCAAGGGAACGAATATTCTGTTTACCGAAGCAAGATTTGAAGAATATGACTTGCCAAACGAATATTTTGATGCAGTTATTTCCGGACAAGCATTTCATTGGATTCCAAAACCGTTGGGTTATGAATTATGCCATAAAACGTTAAAAACCAATGGGTATTTTATGCCGTTCTGGAATATCGAAATGATAGACGAAACACCACTTGATCGGGGGCTGCTCCAACTCTTTGAAAAATATAATGCATTCACAGCGACAATTAAGCTTCAAGATTATTCAGACCGTGTAAATTCAATAAGGGATAGTATAACATCGAGCTTGTATTTCAAAGGCGTTGATGTTATTCATGTTAACCATCATAAAACTTATACAGCCGAGGAATATTTTGGGTATATTATGACAGGGAATGTATTTGTTCAAAACTCGACAGAAGTAAAGCGAGAATGTTATGACAAGCTATGTGAGATTGAAGCAAAATATGGGGATATTAAGAGAGCGTTTATTTGCGAATTGTATATTGCCCAAAAGATATGATACATCAAACGACAAATCATCCCCCATGAGGTGAACCATGACAAAACAAACTTTCCTTACCCATTGCCTCCATACATACGGCACCGCTGCCGACTATCCCTTCGACGAGGATTTCGAGACAGCGGTTCTTCGTCATGCCGACAGCCGCAAGTGGTATGCCCTCGTTATGCAGATCCCGCGTCGCAAGCTTGGCTTTGACAGCGATGAGGTGGTGGACGTGGTCAATCTGAAGCTGCCCATCGAGATGTTCGGCTCCTTTGGGGCAGGGGAGGGCGTTTATCCTGCCTATCACATGAACAAACGGCATTGGATCTCCGTGATCCTGCCCTATGCGGCGGAAGATCTGGTGGAATTCCTTGTAAACGTCAGCTTTGAGGCGACCAGAGACAAAAAAGTTCGCCATATGACATGTAAAGAGACATAAAATTCATGTGAGTGAAACGGAAAGCACTTCTGCGGAGGTGCTTTTTTGATTGCCGTTTCATGGGGGCGGTTTCGTAACAGGAAGAAATTAACTTGCATTACAATCTTTTGTGCGGGCAATACTGGAGACAGTACAACACACACGAAAGGTTACCCAATGTACTACAATAAAGTTGAAATTTGCGGCGTGAATACTGCCAAGCTGCCCACACTTACCTCCAAGGAAAAAAAGGAACTGCTCCTTCGCACAAAGGAGGGGGACGCGGCGGCAAGAGAACAGCTGATTCACGGCAATCTTCGCCTGGTTCTCAGTATTATCCAGCGATTTACCAACCGAAAGGAGAACATGGACGATCTGTTTCAGGTTGGGTGCATCGGACTAATCAAGGCAATTGACAATTTCAACACGGACATTGATGTCGAGCTTTCCACCTATGCCGTTCCAATGAT
>JAZQUQ010000248.1:0-2195 GCA_045631365.1 Eubacteriales bacterium
CGCCTTACCTTCCCTTCGCTTTCGGCAAATGAGGGGTTTGCAAGAGCTGCGGCAGCCGCCTTCTGTGCCCAGCTGAACCCCACCTTTGAAGACATTGCCGACATCAAATGCTCCGTTTCGGAGGCGGTGACCAACTGCATCGTCCACGGCTACCGAAACACCGTAGGAGAGATTTTCATGAACGTCAAGCTCCTTGACAGCAGATCGGTGAAAATCGAAATCCGCGACAAGGGGTGCGGTATCCCCGATATCGAAAAAGCCATGACGCCCCTCTTTACCACAGATCCCGAAAACGAGAGAAGCGGCATGGGCTTTACCGTCATCGAAAACTTTATGGACTCCCTGAAGGTGCACTCCGTGGTGGGGAAAGGCACCAAAGTCACCATGATCAAAAAACTGAACGTAGTCTCGGGGATAAAGGGCTGATACATAACGTCAAACCCGGAGGGACTATGGAAGCAAAAGCAAAAAATTCATACGACGAAAATCTTTATTATCTGCAGAAGTACACAGAAGGCGATCCTGATGCGGAAGTGAGACTGATGGAAAGCCACGCTGGGCTGGTGAACGGTCTTGCCCACCGCTTCAAGGGGAGAGGTGCGGAGTTTGAGGACCTTGTGCAGATCGGCTCCATCGGCATGCTGAAGGCGATCCGCAGCTTTGATTTATCCCGCGGAACGGCGTTCTCCACCTATGCGGTTCCCCTCATTATCGGGGAAATCCGCCGTTTTCTTCGGGATGACGGAATCATCAAGGTCTCAAGAAATCAGAAGCGGCTTGGCGCAAGGCTGATGCACGAAAGAGAGCAGTATCTCGCCCTCCACGGTACGGAGCCATCCCTTGCGGTTCTCGCGGAATTGGCTGAGGTATCTGCGGAGGAGGCTGCTGTGGCAATGGAAAGCACCGCCCCCGTCCATTCCCTGTCGGAGCCTATCGGAGACGACGAGCTTCTTCTTGAAAACGTCATCCCCTCCGCCGACGACGCCCTTCAGAAGATGGTGGAGCAGATCGCCCTGCAGGAGACCATCAAAACTCTGCCGCCCCTATGGAAAAAAATTCTCCTCCTTCGGTATTTCCGTGACTATTCCCAACAGCAGACTGCCGACGCGCTGGGGCTGACACAGGTAAAAATATCGAGAGAGGAGAAGAAAATCTTCAATCGACTGCGGGAGGAGCTGGCGTAAAACCAATTCAGTTCTTTTCCTGTACTTTTGGAACTTCAATTTCTCCTTCGCTTTTTTCAAACGCTTTTATCTCTTGCCGGATCAGATACAGTATTTCCCCGTTTGCGGAACGACCGTAATATTTTGAGATATAGTGCAGTTTATAGTGAAGTTCCGGATCGATTTCGATTCCAATGTGCTTATTGTTTTTATTTCTCATAAAAATCCTCAAAAATCTTAATATAAGTATATTTTAAGATGATTTTATGATATAATGTTGAAAGTATACTCAAATTAAGTATACCAAATTTTTCTTTGGAGTTTTTATGAGGATTGCAATTATTGGTTCGAGGGACGTTACCGTAACGGATATAGGCAGATATCTTTCAAATGTTGAAGAAATTGTTTCGGGCGGTGCTGCAGGGGTAGATTCCTGCGCTGCGGATTACGCAAAAGAAAACGGAATACGGCTTACCGTATTTCTTCCCGAATATGAGATCTACGGTCGTGCGGCCCCCATCGTAAGGAATAAAAAAATCGTGGATTATTCCGACCAAATCCTTGCGTTTTGGAACGGAAGTTCAAAAGGCACGTTGGCGGTCATAAAATATGCTGAAAAAACAGGAAAGCCGTGTGAGGTTGTTCTCTGCAAATAAATTCCTGCGGATTTCATACGTTCTGCAATCCTGCAAGGACTTCAGACGAAACTTCGATAAAACAAAATGGGCTGCTGCATTCAGGAAAACTTTCCTCCGTGCAGCGGCCCCGTTATTTTATTCCTCAAAAACAGATGCGAAATAGAACGTATCCACCCCGTTTGCGAGAGGCTCGAATTCGTATTCCCCGATGTAGACGTATCTTGCCTGATATGCGCCATCCTCCACAGGAACGAAAATCTCCACCGTCTCGTTGACGGTCACGAAGCAGATGCGGTATCCCTTGTCGGTTTCGGGGGATTTCTCCCGTCTCGCGCATTTCAGCTCTTCAAAAATCATACGGATTTTGTTGTGGTCCGCCCATTCCGTAAATTCT
>JAZQUQ010000249.1:0-3223 GCA_045631365.1 Eubacteriales bacterium
GGGGGCGAACTGCGTCATCGGGAACTGCACGGAGGTGAAAAACAGCGTCCTCCTTGAGGGGGTGGCTGTCCCCCATTACAACTACGTGGGGGATTCCGTTCTCGGCAACCGAGCTCATATGGGGGCAGGGGCGATCTGTTCCAATCTGAAAGCGGACGGTCGCCCTGTGGTGATCCACGGGGAGGCAGAATTCGAGACGGGACGGAGAAAGGTGGGCGGATTCCTCGGAGACGGGGCGGACATCGGCTGCGGATGCGTGCTGAACCCGGGGACGGTGGTGGGGAAGAACACCGGCGTATATCCTTTGACTGCCCTTCGCGGGGTGATTCCCGCAGACTGTATCGTGAAAAGCGGCGGTGAAGTGGTACGTCGGCGATGATTCCCTTGGAAATAGGGTAAAAAAACGAGAGATATGGTGGAATACCGTATCTCTCATTTTTTTATGGAAAGGGCATCATTCAAGGGGAACACATCCGTCCGACCCTGCATATGATGCAATGAGACTGAATTTTCATAGCAAAATGCAGTACCATACCGGCATTGTGCGAGGTCTGAACATGAAGAAAATTGGCTTGTTGGGCGGCGATATGCGGCAGATCCGTCTGGCGTCTCTCCTTGCGGAGGAGGGGTATGAAACTGCCGTGTGGGGATTTCGAAAAATAATGGACGACGAAAGTATGAAGACTCGGCTGACGAAATGCGTTCGCTGTGCCGATTGGGAAAGTGCGGTGCGCGGCTCGGATGTGGTCCTCCTTCCCCTTCCCGTGTCCGCAGACGGTGTCCGACTGAACTGCCCCTTGTCGGCGGTGGATTATCCCATTCGGCTTACGGAAATTGTGGAAAAATGCGGGTCGGGCGCTCTCCTCCTAGGGGGAAGAATCCCCTCCCTCATCGGAAGATTGGCATCGGAGCGGGGGATCGGCGTTTATGATTACTACGAAAACGAGGCGCTGCAGATCAAAAATGCCGTTCCCACGGCAGAGGGTGCCATCGAGATCGCCATCCGTGAGCTGCCCGTGACCTTGAAGGGATGCACCGCAGTGGTGACGGGATACGGAAGGGTGGGGCGTTGTCTTGCAGTGAAGCTGAGGCTTCTCGGTGCCAAGGTCTACGCGGCGGCAAGGAGCAGCAGAGACCGTGCCAACGCCGAAACCGACCTTTGCATCCCGCTGGAGCTGGAGGAATACCGCCGTTATCCCGTGGATGCAGATATCGTCTTCAACACCGTCCCCTCTATGGTGTTTGACCGTGAGGTGCAGGGAAGGATGAAGAAGGATACGCTGATCGTGGAGCTTGCATCAAACAACAGCGGGGTGGAGCTGCGGGCAAACAGCGGAATCCGTGTGATCGATGCGCAGGGCCTCCCGGGAAAGCTGTCTCCGTTTACAGCAGGAGAGATTATCTACGATGCGGTGCGTGAGATTCTGAAACAGGAATACGGAGTTCAATGAAGAAGGAAAGACAGCAGCAAAATCGGCGGACGAGGTAATGCGTGAAAGATGCGATATGCTTTGACTTAAAGTTAACCTGTTTCACGCAATGTATGTCACCGTCGGTGACAGATGAGGTAAGAAAATGAAAGGAGCTACTTTGGGGTACGGCATCTGCGGATCCTTTTGTACCCATGGAAAAAGTCTTGCAGTATTAAAGGCGTTTGTCGAAAACGGAGGGTGGGATGTGGTTCCCATTCTGAGCGAAACGGTCTGCGGAACGGACACCCGTTTCGGAAAAGCGGAGGAATTCAAAGAAAATGTGGAGGCGATCTGCGGAAAAAAGGCGGTCTGCACCATTCGTGATGCGGAACCCCTTGGCCCTGCCGCGCCTCTCGACGTGCTGGTGATCTGTCCCTGTACGGGAAATACACTTGCCAAAATTGCGTCGGGGGTGACGGACACCTCCGTTACCATGGCGGCAAAGGCACATCTGAGAAGCGACCGACCTTTGGTGATCGCCCTTGCATCCAACGACGCCATGTCGGGGAATCTCAAAAATATCGGAACCCTTCTGACAAGGAAGAATATCTATTTCGTGCCTCTTGTGCAGGATGATATCCGTTCCAAGCCAC
Source organism: Eubacteriales bacterium (assembly GCA_045631365.1). GTDB lineage: Bacteria > Bacillota > Clostridia > Oscillospirales > CAG-272 > UMGS1696. Next base: position 2,066 of record JAZQUQ010000249.1, read on the forward strand.
ACTCCCTTGTTGCGGATTTCTCCCTTGTGGAAAAAGCCGTGGAAGAGGCAAGAAAAGGAGAACAGCTTCGACCACTGTTCTTAGAGCAAAGGTAGAGAGCAAAAAAGTAGGGACGGCGTCGGACTTGGCTGAGCCAAAACGGGAGGTGTGATCCTTCGTTTCGGACAGTCGGGGACACCTGTCCCTACATTGTCTGTTGTTGTTTCGGTTACGGAAGGGTGGTGACGAGAACGTCAGTATTTCCTTGGAGGGTGACCTTGCCGAGGGCGGCGGGGAGGAACCAGCTTTCTCCTTTGGCAATTGTATAAGATCCGCCTTTCCACATAAGAGATGCGTGGTCGGCATCCAGCACCAGAAGATGGGCAAAGCTCTTCTCCGTTACGGAAAAGCTTTGGCTTTCTCCAGCAAGGTGATGCACTTTGAAGTAAGAACAGGAGGCAAGAACCGTGGGATCGTGGGGGTCTTCCGAAAAACGGATGGATTGGATGTCCTTCTCGGTGTAATTCCGCATGACAGCGAGGGCTTTTTCCGTGTGAAGGGGTCGGGTGGTGCCGTCAGCCTGCCGTCGGTTGTAATCGTAGACCCGATAGGTGAGATTGGAGTTCTGCTGGATTTCCGCAAGGAGAATTCCGCCTCCGATGGCGTGGACTGTCCCCGGGGGGATGAAGAAAACGTCCCCTTTTTTGACGGGTGTGTAATTTAAGAGACCTTCCGTTGTGCCGTTTCTGACCCCTTCGGCAAATTGGGAAAGGGTACAGCCCTCCTTTAAACCGAGGACAAGCTCTGCTCCCTCGTCCGCTTCCACGATGTACCACATTTCCGTTTTGCCGAGGGCGTTTTCGTGGATACGGGCAAATTCGTCGTCGGGGTGCACCTGAACGGAGAGTTTTTCGCCCGCATCAATGAATTTGATGAGAAGAGGGAATTCTCCTCCCTCAAAGGCGGTGCCGAGGATTCCCTTTGGGTCCAAGGACGTGATTTTTGACAGGGGGAGTCCCTCCCACGGCCCGTTTGCGGCGGTGTTTTCGCCTTCCGGTCGGACGGTCAGCTCCCAGGATTCCGCGATCTTCGGGAAATCTGCGGTTTTGTTGTAGGATTCCTTCAGTCTGCTTCCACCCCAGAGGATATCCTTCGGGACGGGGGTGAGACGGAAGGGGG
>JAZQUQ010000250.1:0-2286 GCA_045631365.1 Eubacteriales bacterium
CCCTCCATCAGCATGTCCACGTTTTTCTGCATCATCTCCTCGGAGGTGACGGTGGGACGGAGGCTTCCAACACGGCAGATCGCCTTGATGCGGAAATCCTCGTCATAGCGGATTGCAAGAACCTTGGTTCCGCCGGAATCCAGCGCAATATATGTTTTCATAATAATACCTCAAAAATCGGGAATTACATATAGAAGATATTGTCCTTATATTCCTTGAAGATCTTTGCGTTGTGTTCGTCGCCGCCGTCGATGTTGGCGCTCATGAACACGGGAGGAACGATGCCGTCTGCGATCATCTTTTCAACGGCTTCGATGACGAGAGCGTTGATGATAGCAGTACCAACGGCTGTGGATGTGGGACCGATCTTTTCGGGGAGTCCGTCAAGAGATACGGCAGCGTCGCCGAGATCGCCGCAGTTGTCGATGACGATATCGCAAACCTCGAAGAGTCGGAGCCCATCGGGATGACGGGAAGTTACGGCGTTTGAATAGTTGAGGTTGGTGATGCACACGGTCTTCACGCCCATCTTCTTTGCCTCGATTGCCATTTCAACGGGAACGGTGTTTCTGCCGGAAACGGAGTGAAGGATCAGCACGTCGTCTGCCTTTACCTTGTTCTGAGACAGAATGGTCTTGCCGAGGCCGGGGAGGCGTTCGAGAGAGCTTGTCATGGTGATGGGACGGGTGTTCAGCATAAAGCCGGGGAAGAAAATGGGGTTGATTACGGCAAGTCCGCCGGTTCTGTAGAATACTTCTTCCGCAAGAATACCGGCATGAGAGCAACCGAATACGAACACGTTGTTCTTCTTTTCGATGGCGTCCGCAACGAGATCCGCCGCCGCTTTGATGGAATCCTTCTGTGTGTCCCAAGCCTTTTCGATGGTCTCGGTGACGATCTTTATGTACTTTTCAGCATTCATGATAAAAAATCTCCTTTATGATGGGATATAGTGGTCCGTTGTTGGATACATTATACACCAACTTCCCCGTCCGTGCAAGTCCAATCTGTAAATTTTTGCATTTTTCTTTTCGGAAAAGGATGGAATGTTTAATCATGCAGAAAACGGATATAATACTAACACGCTGTCAGCAAAAGACAGCGATCCTATATAAACGGAGAACGACAATGCTTGACAGATTATCTTTAATCCTCGTGATCGTGGGTGCGCTGAACTGGGGTTCCGTAGGTCTCTTTAAGTTTGACCTCGTTTCCTGGATCTGCGGCGGTCAGGATGCACTTTGGGCAAGAATTATCTATACCCTTGTTGCCCTCGCAGGACTCTGGTGCATCTCCCTCCTCTTCCGCCCGAGAGAAAGCGAATACTACGAACACGAGTAACCTTGGGGACGCGGGACGCAATAGGGGGACTTTTGAAAAAGTCCCCCTAATACCCCCAAAAACCTTTCATCATTGGGGAAATATAGCTTATTTTAAACCTTTTGAATCAATCGAAGGTTTCTTTTTACTTACCGCCGAAATACTTTGTAACCTCGTCCTCCATAGAAGGGCGGATGGGGGCGGTGTAGGTTTGGATAACCTCGCCGTCCTTATAGCCGCGGTAGATTACCACCGCAATATAACGGTCGCCGTCCGTTTCGGAGAAGGTGACGGAACCATCGTATTCCGTTTGAGGAAGTCCGCGGAGGATTGCCTTCTTTTCCTCATGATCGGTGATGCTCACCGTTTTGAACGTCTCCTTTTCAATGAGGAACATGGCTTCGCTGTCGTCTGCCATGTAGTCGTAGACGTCTTCAACGGATTTGAAGTTGAACTTCAAGCCGTACCATTCGCCAAACAGGTTAAGCACCTCGTAATCTTCCGCATACACGGGGAGAATATAGGTTTTGTCTGCCCAGACGTTGATCCGTCCCACCAGAGGACAGTTCATGCGAGCTTCGTTTGTGAAGTCATACACCTCAATCAGCTCAGACAGCGCGTCCTGAATATTCGTGTTGTGACGGTTGTGGTAATATTCCGTCTGATAGCCGAAAATCCGCACGCTCATGTCCCCCGCGTCGTTAACGTTAACTGCTGTCACCGCATTGATGGCAGCCGCATATTCGTCGGAGGCGAAAATGTACTCGAGCAGCTCCTTGGTCTTTTCGGTATAAGAAATGGAAACACGTTTGCTGGAGAGAACACCCACATACGGGGTCTGACGAAGCTTCATAGAAACGGAATATCGGTACAGATCGATCTCGTAGTGGGTATTCTTGATTTCCTCCACCGTTACGGTACCCTTTTCCGTCACGCCCGCATGAACATCCTCCAAGGTGGGTTCTG
>JAZQUQ010000251.1:0-5599 GCA_045631365.1 Eubacteriales bacterium
GGTATCCTCGATGAGGATGTCCCGTTTTTATTTCGTTAACGGGAGGATGAGAACTTTCCAATTTGCTGAGCTTTGCGAAGCAACATTGCGAGTTCCGCGAATACCTTCCCTACAACTCGTCAAGAACATAGCCACGAATGGAGGATCAATCATGAAATCAAAGAAAACCCGAATTCTTCTCATCGCCCTCCTTTCCCTCTTTGCCGCAGTCGTTCTTGTCTTCGGCACCGCTGCATGGGGCATTGTGAATTACAGCACCACCGACCGAAAATCCCCTTCCGATGCGGTCATCATCCTCGGTGCGGGGGTTTTCGGGGACGAGCCTTCCCCCGTATTCCGCGAACGGCTCAATCACGGCATCTCCCTCTACCAAAACGGCTATGCGGAAACCATCCTTCTGACCGGAGGCGTGGGTGATGGAAACATCCGCTCCGACGCCTCCGTTGCTCGGGATTACATGATCGCCCAAGGTGTTCCCGAGGAAGCAATCCTCATGGAAGAAAAGTCCGTTATCACCGAAGAAAACCTCAAATATGCCAAAGAAATCATGGAGGAACAGGGACTTTCCACCGCTATTGTGGTAAGCGATCCCCTTCACATGAAGCGTGCTATGCTCATGGCACAGGATTTCGGCATATCGGCAGTTCCTTCGCCTACCCCCACCACCATGTACCGTTCCCTCCGCACAAAGCTCCCCTTTCTCCTTAGGGAAACCTATTTTTATGTGGGATACTACGTCCTCCGCCCCTTCCGATAACATCAAAAAGCGTGCCGCATTCCATCCGACGATGGGATACCGCACGCTTTTTCTATGGTTTTCGTTCTGTTTTACGCGGAACGGGATTCCATCTCCCGTCTCACCGTCTTATATTTTGGTATTCGCTCAATTCAGCTCGATCACCTTTACCGACAAAGGCTCAAGCTCTAACTCCAGAACCGCCTCGCAGTCCACACCGTATTCCTCGGGATAGACGGTCACGGAAGCGGTGGTGGGCTCATCGGAAATGTTGATCACAAACACCACAACCTTGCCATCGGTCTCGTCCATCCAAGCCCCTGCTAAAACCTGACGGTAGTTGTCCACAGGCTCAAGCTCGGTCTCCACCACAGGAGGACGCATGAGCTTGCCGCAGTTGAACAGATCGACGTACGCCATACGGGTATCGGTCACCTGCTTCACCAAGGTCATATGGGCATCAATGTTGAAATTGACCCAGCCGGGCTGCTGACCGAACAGCAAAGCCTCGGCAAAATGATAACGGAAGGAGGCAGGCGTATCTTTTGCCTCACGTCCGATGATCTGCACATATCCCGCATAGATGGCAGAGAACGCAGGAACCATGTCATCAAGGTTCCACTTCCAGGAAAGCAAGCCGTCAAAGGATTTGACATAGGTTTCTCCCGTGCATTCGCTGAAATAGAAGGATTCCTCGGGACGGTCGGCACGGATATCAAGGATCATGTCGTTCCATCCTTCGGACCAGTAGCTTCCGCCGCCCGTTACGTGGCCGTGGTCCGGATTGCTGCAGGGGACGGGGGGAGCTGCTGCGGTCTGGTCGAAATAAATGCCGTCAACGGGGAGCGTCGCTTCAATCTCCCGCACCAAATCCTTCATAATATCACGCCACGGCATGAAAGAGGGACACATCGCAGCCAAGGGATGGGTATACTGAACAATATAAGGGGATCCGTCGGGGTAAAGCGCCACGCCGTACTTACCGGTATTGTCGTAATTGACCTCGTACCCCGCCTCCGTATCCAGCGTTCCCCAGCTTACGGCGTTGATGTAGGGGATTACGTAAACATCCGCATCCCGCATGGTAGTAAACTGACTTACCGTCTTCTCTTTTGCGGGAAGAAAATGAGGATACTCGGTGTCAAAGCCGATCTCGTGCCAATGATAGGCATGGAACGCAATAGGGTAGCCGATGGCTTCCCGAAGGGCAGTCACATAGTTTACAACCCCGTCCTCCATCGTACCGTAGAACCACATGGCGATGTTCTTGAACTTCTCCAACGTATCGGGACGTCCCTTTTCGGGGAGCCAGTTGGCGTGGTTGTGGACAAAATCGGCGTAGAGCATGGTGGCGTCGTACCAGTCGCCATCAAAGGCTTCCCAACGCATATAGCCGCCCAACTCAAAGGAATTTCCCACGTTCCCTGCACCAATGGCGGGGAACTCCGCAGTCAGTACGGCGGTAACGTCCACCACCTGCGTGAAGAAGGATTTCATGCTTCCGTCGGGATCATGCACTCCAAGATAAATCCCGCCGTTCTCTCCCCAGTAGGCGAAATAGGGCATGGACAAAAGGAATCCGGGATAATCCAACGCCAGACTGCAGCCGAACGCCTGTGCATCCTCAATGACACGTCCGCTCCGTTCGGGGAGGAATACGTGGATGGGATCGCCCTCCAGCTCGGGGGTGGGATAGGTTACGTTCATGACGGTATGGGTCTCGGAATCGTTGATGACCTTGGTGTACCATGAAATACCCGCGTCGTCCATTTTACCCGTCAGCTCCACGGAAATTCCGTCCGCGCCGTTGGGAGCGGTCAGCAGAACCGTCACCGTATTGAGGGTATGACTGACGGTAACGGAACCCCATTTGGACAGGGTGTTCTGTCGGCTGCCCACGCCCGTGGTACCATCCTGAACGGAAATCGTGAACACAGAAGATGCTGTCCCCGCCATATCTCCGAACTGTCCATCCCGGAAGCGGATGCCGTGCTCCGACCACTCCAGAGACAACGCCCATGCATCCGTGGTCATGGAGAGAACGTTGGGGTAACGTCCCTCCACCGTTGATTCAGCAAAGGTCACGGGAGAAGGTTCGGGAGCGACCGATTCGGTCTCGGGTTGTTCCTCCGCTGCGGTCTCGGAGGGAACAACGGATTCTGCGGCTGCATTGGTCTCAGGCGCATCCGTAGAATTGCATCCTATGAAAGACACCGAAAGCAAAACGGATAATATATGGAATAAAAATTTCTTTTTCATCATAATTCTGCTCCGTATAGAAAAGGAATTGGGGAAAAAAACAGTTTCTCCCCCATAAAATTCCATATTTTTATCTTAAACCAAAGTTTTCGAGAACGTAGTCCATATCCTTGTCGCCTCTGCCGGAGAGGTTGATGAGGACGGAGCCGTGTTCCATTCTCTGCGCCAGCTTCATACCGTATGCAACGGCGTGAGAGCTTTCGATGGCGGGAATGATACCCTCGAGACGTGCCAGCTTGTAGAAGGCGTCGATGGTTTCTTCGTCGTCAATAACGTCATACTTTACTCTGCCGATATCCTGCAGGAATGCGTGTTCGGGACCGGAGGAAGGATAGTCAAGACCGCTTGCAACGGAGTAAACGGGAGCAGGCTCGCCGTTTTCGTCCTTCAGCATGATGCTGTTGAAGCCGTGCATGATGCCTTCGGTACCGTACTTGAGGCTGGCAGCGTGGTCACCCAGCTTGGGACCTCTGCCGAGAGGCTCGATTCCGTAGATATCCACAGGATCATTGAGGAATCCTGCGAACAGACCGGCAGCATTGGATCCACCGCCCACACAGGCAACGATGGCGCTGGGAAGGTGACCGGTCATTTCCATAAACTGTTCTCTCGCCTCGATGCCCACAACGCTCTGGAAGTCACGAACCATCATGGGGAACGGATGGGGGCCGAGAACGGAACCGATACAATAGATGGAATCCTTATATTCGCGGCTGTATGCGTCGAAGGCTGCGTCCACAGCTTCCTTCAGCGTCTGCAGACCGTGGGTAACCTCAACCACGTTTGCGCCGAGGATCTTCATTCTTGCCACGTTGGGTGCCTGCTTCTTGATGTCAACGGTACCCATGTAAATATCGCATTCCAGACCGAAGTATGCTGCCGCTGTAGCAAGAGCCACACCGTGCTGACCTGCACCGGTCTCTGCGATAACCTTTTTCTTGCCCATGTACTTCGCAAGGAGTGCTTCACCCATGCAATGGTTCAGCTTGTGCGCGCCGCTGTGGTTCAGGTCTTCGCGCTTTGCGTAGAGCTGTACCTTACCGCCGAGGGCGTTGGACAGTCTCTCCAGGTGAGAAACGGGTGTGGGACGCCCCTGGAATTCCTTGCGGATTCTCCGAAGCTCCGCGATAAACTTTCTGGACTGAGCGATGGTGAAGTACGCCTCAGTAATTTCCGCCATGGCGTTCTTCAGCTTTTCCTCGATATAAACACCGCCGTACTTTCCGAAATAGCCGTTTTTGTCGGGATAATTGTTAAAATAGGTTTCGAAATCAACATTGTTCAGCTTCATTGCTGCATCCTCCGTAAAATAAATGATCGTTCACTCTACCGTGACGAAATGAAAAAACGCCTCGGCAGAAACATGCATTCTGCCAAGGACGAATCAAGCAAATTTTCGCTTATCCGCGGTGCCACCTTGGTTCACAGCCTTGAAACTGTGCGCTTGCAGGATACGGCATATTCATGCGATATCCCCGACAACTGACGTATGCCGACACGTTGCAGATAAGAAACGCGCATCAAACCTTCGCATTCCGTTCCCTGCACCCTCCGCGGTCCATTTGATGACTTGTTTTTCACCCGATTCACAGCATCACGGGCTCTCTGTGGAAGCATGATCACCTTTATCTCCGCATCTACGGTTTATACTTTTCAAGTATAGCATATAAAATGACTTTTGTCAAGAGGTGTGGTTTCATCTTTCTGAAAATATTTCATTTCGTAGACTCGGCTCGTTTTATTCCGACAAAAATGCCCCTCGGATTTTGTCCGAAGGGCATAAATATTCAACAAACCAAACGGATTTTACCCCTGTTCCCTCTCGAAATAGTACTTCCTGTTGTGAGCAGAAATACTCTGCACCACGCCCATGCAGATGTACATGGACAGCATGGAGGAGCCGCCGTAGGAGAAAAACGGAAGGGTAATTCCCACCACAGGAAGCATGGCAAGGCACATTCCGATGTTTTCCGACGCCTGGGCAATCAACATCCCAGCCATACCCATGCAGATATAGGAAGCATAATTCTTTCTGGCGTTTCGCCCTACAATGAGAATTCGGATCACCAACAGCACGATCAGCACCAGATAGGTAAACGTACCGATAAACCCGAATTTTTCCGCCATAACGGAGAAAAGAAAGTCCGACTGTCCGTGTACCAGACTGAAATACTGACTTCCGCCGTCGTACCCTGCCCCGCGGAATCCCCCGGCAATGATGCACTTTCGGCTGACGATTGCCTGCCACCCCTTATCCAAGGGATCAAGATCGGGGTTGAAGCCCACCAAAATCCGCTGCTGCTGATACTCGGGCATATAGTTCCAGACAAACGGGAACACCACAATCCCGATAACGGCAACGAGGGCGAAATACCATAGGGAAAGTCCCGCGGAAAACAGCATGAATACCGCCATTGAGGAAACGCGCCGACGCCGCGCGCTGCAGATGCAATTCAATGAAGAACATGGCATTGAACCGCAGACCATCCGCAAGGCAATAAACGACGTGCTGGGCTTCGTAACCGAGGACGTGCAGGGCCTGACTGCCGAGGACGTGAACAGGGAGCTTGCGGCCCTATCGCGCGAGGAAGTCCTGCGCATCAT
>JAZQUQ010000252.1:0-5763 GCA_045631365.1 Eubacteriales bacterium
AGCCTCATGAAAATCGTTGCGGAAGCGGCAGGCGTGGACGAAAAGACCATAGTTTCCGCCGATCTCTACCTTTACAACCGCACGCACGGTACCGTTTGGGGTGCAGACAACGAGTTCTACTCCTGCCCCGGCATTGACAACAGACAATGTGCTTACGGTACCCTCCGCGGCTTCTTGGATGCGGTGGCGAGCGGCGATTTTGCCTCCGTTCCCGTATATGCATCCTTTGACAACGAGGAAACGGGCAGCTCCACTAAGCAGGGTGCTGCATCCCCTTTCCTTTTCAACGCCCTTTCCCGTATTGCGGAGAGATTCGGTACTGATCTTCGCTGTGCCCTTGCGTCGTCCTTTATGGTGTCGGCAGACAACGGACACGCCAAGCACCCCAATCATCCCGAGCTTTCCGACGCAAAGAACGTCCCTCACATGAACGAAGGCGTTGTGATCAAATCCAATGCGGCACAAAAATATACCACCGATGCACTGTCTGCTGCGATCTTTACGGAAATTTGCCGCAGAGCAGATGTGCCCACCCAGCAGTTTGCCAACCGAAGCGACATGGCGGGTGGCTCCACACTCGGTTCCATTTCCAACACCGTGGTATCCCTGAACACGGTGGACATCGGTATGGCACAGCTTTCCATGCATTCCTCCTACGAAACAGGGGGTACTGCAGACACCGCATACCTGATCCGCGCATCGGAAGCGTTCTACAAGGCAAAGATTGAAAGCAAAGCAGACGGAATTTATACTTTGAAATAAAAAATCCCCACATAAAGGAGACAAAATTATGATCAACAAACTTGGACTGCAGCTTTGGACGGTAGGAGAAACCATGGGCAATGCGGAGGATATCCGCACCACCTTCCATAAACTGAAGGAACTGGGCTACGATATGGTACAGACCGCGGGATGCGCCATCCCTTACGCGGATTTTGCCAAAATCGCGGAAGAAGAGGGCATTGAAATCTGCGGAACCCACGAGGGCTTCGATGCGCTGTACAACGATCCCGCCCTCGCCATGGAAAACCACCGACTTCTCAAGACTACCAACATCGGAATCGGTTACCACAATACCTCTACCGTAGAAATCGTGGAGGAGTTCATCAAGAAGGCAAACGAGCTGGCGGATATTATCTATCCCCACGGCTTCAAGTTTACCTACCATCATCACAGCGACGAATTCCACCGTCTGGAGAACGGCAAGACTGCCATGGATATGCTGGTGGAAGGGCTGGACCCCGAAAAGACCTCCTTTGTCCTTGACACCTACTGGATTCAGCACGGCGGCGGAGACATCCGTTATTGGCTGGAAAAGCTGGCGGGAAGAGTGGATATCCTTCACCTGAAGGATATGGGCGTAACCTCCGAGGACGTTCCCTATATCACCGAGATCGGCAACGGCAACATCTGGTGGGACGGTGTGATCGAAACCGCGGTGAAGGCAGGAGTCAAGCATTTTGTCGTAGAGCAGGATACCTGCCCCGGCGACCCCTTTGAATCCATCGCAAAGTCCGCAGAATATCTGAAGCGATTTATGAAATAAGGAGAGACCTATGATTACCAAGCTTGGACTTCAGCTTTTTACCATCCGTGACTTTATGAACACGGAGGAAGAGGTTCGCGAGAGCTTCCGCAAGATTAAGGCGCTGGGTTACGATGTGGTACAGACTGCAGGATGCGACATCCCCTACGCGGATTTCGGCAGAATTGCGGCAGAAGAGGGCATCGAGATCTGCGGTACCCACGACAATTACAACGTAATGTTTGATACACCGGAGGCAGCGCTGGAGAATCACCGTCTCCTCAACACCACCAATATGGGAATGGGCGGCTACGACACGGATACCGTAGAAAAAGTGGAAGAGCTGATCGAAAAGGTGAACAAGCTGGCGGATATCATCTATCCCTACGGCTTCAAGTTCACCTACCACCACCACAGCCACGAATTTATCCGTTTCCCCGACGGAAGAACTCCCATGGAGATGCTTATCGAAGGTCTGAACCCCGAGAAGACCTCCTTTGTTCTTGATACCTACTGGATTCAGCACGGCGGCCGTGATATCCGTCGGTGGATCGAGATGCTGGCAGGCAGAATCGACATTCTCCACCTGAAGGATATGGGCAGAGATGAAAAAGGACCCTTCATCACCGAGATCGGAAACGGCGGCATCTGGTGGGAAGGTGTCATTGAAACTGCGGTGAAGGCGGGAGTCAAGTATTTCGTGGTCGAGCAGGATATCTGCCCCGGCGACCCCTTTGAATCCATCGCAAAGTCTGCGGAATATCTGAAGAAGTTTATGAAGTAAAAAAAGAAAATAAGGTGTACGGCAAACGAAATTGCGGTACACCTTATTTTGTTATTTACTTACCTTCATTCTCCAAAAGAAGGGGATTGACGTATTCGTCATCGTAGAAGTAGATGCACAGATCCAGCGCGGTCATGGAGTTGTCCCAATGTTCCGCAAGGGTAGATGCAAGGTCCACGTTGTTGTCTGCAATCATACAGGAGAAGACAAAGGGAGTTTTTGCGTATCCGGGAGCAAAGATGGCTACCTGATAGCCCCACTCAAAGAGACGGCTTTCCATAATCAGGTCGATAATCTCGGCGGTGGTTTCGTCGGTGGAATATCTGCCCTTCATTGCCTTGTCATAGTAGGTGACGGAAACGGTTTTCCAGGATTCTGCGTTCAGCGCTTCCATGATCACGCCCACCATTCCGAAGTCTTCCAGGGGAAGGGTGCAGGGGAGCTGGTAGATGCTGTACGCTTCAAAGGGAACGGTATAATACTTTTCCTGCGCGGTGTCGTACTTGGGGTAGGGGAGCATGCCGTAGTCGAAGCCAAGATCGGTGAAGGAGGTGAAGCAGGACTGGAAGGTGGTAGGATAAATGCCCACCAGACCGTTCATGAAACCGTTCAGCGCATGGGCATCGTTGGCATCGCTGTTTTCTCTGTTTGCATAAGCAATACCACCCTCGGTGTTGTAGTGCAGGTAAAGGAGCTTCTCAAGGAGAGAATAGACCTTTTCGGTGCCGAGAGTGATTTGCGCAGAGGTTCTGTCTTCGTTGAAGGTATAGAAGCGTTCTCCTGCAGCCTGTACCCAAGGCATAGAACGGGCACCGTATACGCCGGGCACACCGGAACCGATGCTTACAAAGGAAGCAAAGCCATATACGTCGTCCGGGTCTCTGAGGCTGTTGCCGTTTTTGTCGGTGTAAATGCCGGAGCAGATTTCGATCATTTTGTCAAGGGTCCAGTTGCCATCCAGAACAAGGTCGTAGATAACCTCGGTGGGATAGCCGTTATCTTCCAGCAGTTCCATGTTGTATGCCAGTGCCCAAGTGTACTGCATGGCGGTAATCGCCATTTCGCCTGTTACGTTGAACATTCTGCCGTTGATAATGCCGTCGGCGTTGGCGTCCTTGTTCCACCAAGGCTTGTCCCAGTCGATGTAGGGGATCTGCATCCAGTCAAGACAGCGGCTGTCACCTGCCAGAGAAAGACCCATACGGGACCACACGTCTGCGACCTCCGCAATGTGTTCGTCCACGGCACAGAACTGGTGGAGGGCATCCTGTGACTCACCGCCTGTGGTGAAAGCGGTAATCTTTACGTCGAAGCGGTCTTCCACTCTCTTGTTGCGGTCGAAGATGACGTCGTTTGTTTCAATTCCCGTGTAATCCTCGGCAACCAGCTGGAACATGGCGTCGTCATTGGCAATAAAACGGAAATCTCTGCCGTTGAAGGTGATGTCGGGGAGGTTGTCGGATACGGTGGTGCGGTCAAACTTTGTTTCCGCAGGCTCTGCGGGTTCTGTTTCTGCCCCTTCCGTAACATAAGCTTCGGTTTCCTTAACGGGTGCGGCGGTGTCGGGAGTGGTTTCAGAGCTTTCATTCTTGCTGCATGCGGCTGCCGAAAGAAGCATCTGTGCCGCAAGAAGGAATACGATAAATCTTTTCATAAAACACCTCAAAAGTGAGAAAATTCTGTGGTTCTATGGTGATATTATAAATGATTTGATGTGGTTCGTCAAGGGTTTTGAAGAAAGAAAAGGAACTGACTCCAACAGATTTTTTCCGTTTCGAGACAGTTCCTTTTTGGTGCGTTATCCGTGCAGATCCAGCATTTCGTCCACAATGGAGGCAATATCGGGATAGACCCCTTTTGCCGCTTTCTTTGCTGCATCCACGCCGTTTTCCATGGCACAGCCACGGTAGCGGGTCAGCATGGCAAGATCGTTGTAATTGTCCCCCGCCGTCCAGATTTCGTTGTGGGGGATCCCCATGAGGGCGGCATAGTCGGCAATCCCCGTTCCTTTGTCCACGCCGATGGGAGGAATGTCCACACAGACGTGATTCTGCAGGGGATTTACAAAGTCCCCGTGCCGCTCGCGGATCAAGGAAACTGCTCGCGCGGCTTGTTCCTCGGTGGAGAACCACGTGTTGGCATGGGTGAAGTGGGGGATCGCTTCGTCCGGTACACCTTCCGCCGTGTAACCGTCCGCGGAAGCACCGTATTTCCCGAGGAAGGAGGAAAAATAGTCGGGATCATCGAAGTCTTCGGGGGTAAAGTTTCGCCGTGTTTTCCCCGTAACGATGCCGAGGTAGCCAGAGCCTGCCTCAATTACCGTGTGAAACAGGGCAGGGATCACGGCTCCGTCTGCTTTTTTCTCGAACAGGATGTCTCCCTTGCTGTCTACGGCAAGAGCTCCGTTCATGCAGATAATAAAGTCGAAGGGGACGCCGTTTTCACCCGTCAAGGGGTCGTACGCCAAGGGAAAATCCCGTCCCGTGACCACACCGAAGAGATGCCCCGCCTCACGGAAGCGGATGATGGCGGCTCGATCCTCGTCGGTGATTCTTCCCCGACACAGGGTGCCGTCGTAATCGGATGCAAGTATCATGGTTCTGACCGGTCCTTTCTGCGGCAGAAGGCTGCCGTTCGGATTTTTTAAAGAAATCAAAAAAATAGTCGAAATAAATGAAACAATATGGTATAATGGGTCTATATAAAAATTTTCTCAAATAAGGGTTGTTCTATACATCATGAAACATCAACGATTGAACAAATTCAAACAGGGATACCGACACGGAATTCCCATTATGCTCGGGTACTTTGCCGTATCCTTCACCCTCGGTATTGCGGCACGGGAGGCGGGGATTACCGCTTTTCAGGCAGCTCTCACCAGCGCTCTTATCAATGCATCCGCCGGGGAATACATCGGTTTTACCTTGATTGCCGCCAATGCGGGGTACCTTGAGGTGCTGATCATGGAGGCAGTGGCAAACGCGCGGTATCTCCTGATGTCCTGCTCCCTCAGCCAGAAGCTCTCCCCCGAGACCCCTCTTCGCCACCGACTTCTTGTGGGGTTCTACATCACCGACGAGATTTTCAGCGTGTCCTATGCCCAACCGGGCGTGCTGAATCCGTGGTATACCTTCGGTGCAGCTGCAGCGGCGGCTCCGGGATGGGCGCTCGGCACGGCCTGCGGTGTCCTTGTGGGAGATATTCTCCCCCTCCGATTCGTCAGCGCGCTGGGGGTTGGTCTTTACGGCATGTTTATCGCCAGCTTCGTTCCCCCCGCAAAGGAAAACAAGCGGATCTGCGGACTGGTGGCAGTCAGCTTCGCCGCTTCTTTGCTGTTTTCCATGGTATCCGTGCCGTGGCTTACGGACGGCGTGAAAATCATTATTCTGACCGTGGTCCTGTCCCTTGGTGCGGCGATTTTGTTCCCCGTCAGAGAAGCTTCTGCTTCCGCGGA
>JAZQUQ010000253.1:0-1552 GCA_045631365.1 Eubacteriales bacterium
TGACCTTCACCGTCATGGGAGGCTCCCTCATCGCCACCGTATCCAATAAGGTGTTTGAGCTGACCTCCGCATACAGCGCGACGTTTATCATGCTCCTCGCCCTGACCTGCGTGGCACTTGTGCTGAACCTGTTCATCCGCAAACCGTAATCTGCGGAAAAGCCCCCATTTTTTCAAAAACTTTTAAATATAAAAGCCGAGGTTCACTGTGACGGAAGAGCCTCGGTATTCGTTTTATTCCGTCCCATCGGATTATTACCACGTTCGATGTTCAGCAGAAACAACACAATCTCTCCCCAAAATGAAGCGTTGCTTCCGTGCAAATAGGAATCTGCTGTGTGGAAAATACTCAAAACTATGGTATAATATAATCACAAAAGTGCTTTTGAATACTATTGGAGGTAGATACCATGTCTATCGGATCAACCATCAAAAAGCTCCGCCGTGAACGCGACATGACACAGGAACAGCTGGCGGAATACCTCGGCATCACGGCAAACGCCGTTTCCCAATGGGAATGTGACAAAACCGCACCTGATATTTCTCAGCTGCCGTCTTTAGCCGGTTTGTTTGAAACAACAATCGACACCCTCCTCGAGTACGATGCCGCATCCAAGAAGGAAGATACCGAGTATTTCTTCCGCATGATACGGGAGGTTCTCCCAAACGATGCCATGGAAGAACGGCTTCGCCTCGGAAAGGAATACATCGCCAAGTACCCCAAAAATTATGATATCGCTCACGAAATGTGCTGGATTATTTTCTATTCTGACAAGGAAACGCGTCAGGAAAATATGCCACTCCTCCGTACCCTCTGTGAAAGGATCATGTCCGAATGCACGGAACAAGCCTATCGTAAAACCGCAGTGGAACTGATGTGTACGCTGGGTAATGACCAAGATTGGGAGCATTGGTCCAAAATGTGTGCCAGCGACTACAACACCTATCGCGGAGAGATTCTTGAGAAAAGACTGCTTGAGCAGGAAAAATACGACCAATGTATTCTGCGGAAAGGTGCAAATAAGCTTGAGTTTTTCTGCCATCTTCTGACATCGAACTGCGGGAATTGGAACGATCCCGAAAAAGCCCTTGCGTGGATCAATTACCGTATTGATCTGATGCATTCCTTTGGCGAGAACAACGTACTTCCGGAGGCATGGCAAGGCTTTTACGCAGTAATGCTGACCTATAAAGCAGATAAGCTCTTCCAACTGGAACAAAAGGAGGACGGCTACCGCTGTCTTGAAGATGCTTTCAATACCTTCGAAAAATGGACGGCGATCCCGGACGGAAACCCGCTTGACGTAGGTCATCCTTGGATGTTCCAGGGAGTAAAAGCACTGAAAAACGAATGGAACTTCCGTCTGTCTGACGGAACAGAGGAATACTCAAACTATATGCATATCGTTACAGATCAGTGCGACTATCTTGATACAGTCATGAAAATGCCCCGGAATTGGAAGGGATTTGAGCGAGTCAGAACCGAAGCAAGATACGGTGGACTTGTTTTGAGAGCAGAAGCTCTCGCAAAGAAATTTGAAGGTTAAGCAAAC
>JAZQUQ010000254.1:0-4625 GCA_045631365.1 Eubacteriales bacterium
GAACGGGATCGTGGAGGGTAACCACCGCCGCCCGTTCCTCTGTACGGACGGAATCCCGAAGAAGGGAAAGGATCCGATGGCGATAGCGGAAGTCCAGCGCACTCTCCGGCTCGTCAAGGAGCAGGAGACTCCCTCGTTGGACCAAGGTACGGGCAAAGATGCAAAGCTGTTTCTGCCCCTCACTCAGGTGGAGGTAGTTGGTTTCCGCTTTTCCCGAAAGTCCAACGACGGAAAGTGCCTCCGCTGCCGCCTGTTTCATGGAGGGGGTGGGGTGTTCAAGGAGCTTTAAATGAGGGTTAAACCCCATCAGCACCACGTCAAGGGCAGAAAGATCGATGGAAATGCCGCTTCGCTGGGGAATGTAGCTGCAAAGCTTCGCAAGTTCCTTTGACGACAGGGATTCAAGAACCGTACCGTTCAGCTCACACGTTCCCTTATGGGGAAGAATGCCGCACAACGCCTGCAAAAGGGTGGTTTTCCCGCTTCCGTTCGCCCCAAGCACACCCACAAGACAACCGGCATCGATGTCAAAGGAAATGTTCTCCACTACAGGATGTTTGCCGTATCCCGCGGTGATTCCGTCTGCAGAAAAGAAGCTCATGGGTTCTTCCTCCCTTTGATCACAAGAATAATAAGGAACGGCGCACCGAGAAGGCTGGTGAAAATGCTGACGGGTAGCTCCGCGGAAGCCGCAGTCCGCGCGAGAATATCCGCACCGCACAGGAGAATTCCCCCGAGCAAGCCGCTGAGGAGCATGGTGCTTGGACGGTTGTGTTTGTTCAAAAGCCTTGCCCCATGGGGGGCGAGCAGTCCCACAAAGCTGATCAACCCCGTAAGGCTGACCACGGAGGCAACGGTCAGGGTGGAGACAAGCAAAACCACCAGTCGGAGGGAAGTTACGCTGACCCCCAGCATCCGCGCCTCACCTTCTTCCGCAGACAGCAGAAGTACCTGTCGGTGCAGGAGAAAGAGCAGGGCAAGGCAGCCCCCGCACAGGGCGAGATTTCCACCGATGGAATAGGCGCTGATCCCGTTGAGGCTTCCCATGATCCAATATTCAATGGAAGCAAGCTCCCGTTCGGGGTCGGCGGTGAGCTTCAGGCACATGAGAGCGGTTTGAGCAAGAGAATGGACTGCAATCCCCGCAAGGACAATGGAGCTATGCTTGCCGTTTTTGTCGAGGGAAGACAGAAGGAGGGCAAGAACCACAGCCAGCAGCGCCCCCGAAAAAGCGGAGAGGGTCACAGCAGCGGTTCCCGAGAAAAAGAGAATTCCCGCCGCCGCCCCCGCGCTTGCTCCCGAGGATACGCCGATGATATCGGGCGAAGCCAAGGGATTGCGGAACACCGTCTGATACACGAATCCCGCCACACCCAAGGCAAATCCGCCGAGCATCCCCGTGACCACTCTGCCCAACCGAAGGGTGAGGAATACACGCCAATGCATGTCGTCTCCCGAAAGGAGCTTTTCGAGGGAAAGGGGATATTTCCCCACAAATAAGCTGACAAGGGCAAGAGTGAAGAGAATCCCCGCCGCTGCCGTGCAGATCAGCTTACTTTTCGCTGTAGGTGAAGCCATAGAACGTCTCATAATATTCATCGATCCGTGCGGCACAAGTATCGTCGGAAACAAGATCGGGATGGAGGACGTTTGCAAGCCAAAGTGCACCCAAAATGCCGCTTGGAACGGGGCTGTCCCACGCTTCCGCACGGTCGGGGAGCTGATAAACACGGTTGTTGACCACCGCATCACAGCCCGCAAGATTGGGGTTTGCCATTACGTCCTCAACGGTATAGCTTGCATCGGAAGCAAGGAGAATATACGCGGGATTCCACGCGAGAATCTGCTCGTAATCTACCGTTACCCAATAGGTATCCTCGATGTCTGCCGCCGCATTGATCCCTCCCGCAAGACGAATCATATCGGACTGGTACATCTTATCTCCCGCGGTGCTGAGAAAGTCGGAGTTCCCTGCGAGATACACCGTAGGAGTTTCCACACCCGTCAGCGTTTCCGTGAGATAGGTTTCCTGTGCAGAAGTGAAGTCGAGAAGTGCCTTCGCTTCCTCCTCTGTATTCGTAGCGGAGGCGATCAGGTGGATCATTTCGGTGAGAAGCTCTTGGTTTTCGGGGTTCACAAGAAGGACGTCGATTCCCAGCCCTTCGAGGGTCTCCGCCGCGCTCTTCAGCTTGAGGGGGAGGATCACAAGGTCGGGGTCGAGGGCTGCACATCCTTCCAGATCGAATTCTTTCGCCGTACCCACGTTCGGAAGGTCGATCAGGTCGGGGGCAGCAAGGGAATAGAGGACGCGCTTGTTCGCCTTTGCCTCGATGCCCACCATTTTTTCGTCCAAATCAAGGGCAATCAAGAGGCTGGTGGAAATATAGTATCCGCTGACGAGGGTTTGGGGTTCCTCCTCAATGGTGACGGTGCGTCCCGCCTGATCGGTGACGGTGATGGGATAGTCCTTTGCGGTGTCTGCTGTCTCCGTGGCCTCGGTTTCTGGGGGATTTTCTACTTTCGTGCAGGAAGCAAGGGGGGAGAGAAGGGCTGCGGTCAGAAGAAGGGTAAGAAGTTTTTTCATAATCATACTCCGATTCTATAAAAATTAAAATTACAAAGGTATTTTATCATATCCTCTTCCAATAGTCAAGAAACGATGGTATAATAGGGAGAGAATTACTGTATAAACACGAAAAAAGGAGTTTTTTCATGATCACCATACAGAAATACGTCCGTGCCGAGAGCTTGGAAGAGGCATGGCAGCTGAATCAAAAGAAGGGAAACCGTATCCTCGGGGGAATGCTTTGGCTTCGCCTCGGAAGGGGGACGGTGAATACCGCCATCGACCTTTGCAATCTTGGACTCAGTACCATTGAAGAAACCGAGGATGCCATCTCCATCGGTGCCTCGGTCACCCTTCGTCAGTTAGAATTGCACGAGGGGCTGAACGCCTATACCCGCCACGCCGTTGCAAACGCAGTCCGTGATATTGTGGGAGTTCAGTTCCGTAACATGGCAACGGTGGGCGGAAGCATATGGGGACGGTTTGGCTTTTCCGACGTGCTGACCGTGTTCCTCGCTCTCGACTCCTATGTAGAGCTTTACAAAGGGGGGATCATCCCCTTAGAGGAGTTCGCTGAACGGAAAGGGGACAACGACATCCTCCTTCGCCTGATCGTGAAAAAATCCCCCTGTAAGATCACCTATACTGCCATGCGGAATCAGCGGACGGATTTTCCCGTGCTGACCTGTGCTGTCTCCTCGGTAAATGGGGAATTCCGTGCGGTCATCGGCGCTCGACCTTCCCGTGCCAAGATTCTGCGGGACGAAACGGGCATCCTCCGAGACGGATTTACCAACGAACGCGGGGCAGAATTTGCTGCCTATACCGCAGAACATATGACCACGGGCAGCAACGTCCGCGGAAGTGCCGCATACCGTACACACCTCATCAAGGTGCTGACGGAGCGGTCACTCAACGAATTGGGAGGAATGGAATGATGGAGATTACAATCAAGCTGAACGGAAAAAATGTTACCGCCGCGGTTGATGCGGATACCGTCCTCCTCGATTTCCTCCGTGATCGGGGATGTCTCAGCGTCAAGAGAGGGTGCGATACCTCCAATTGCGGTCTTTGCACCGTGCTCATGGACGGAAAGCCCATCCTTTCCTGCTCCACTCTCGCTGTCCGCGCCGACGGTCATGAAATTCATACCTTGGAAGGACTTATCGAGGAAGCCTCGGACTTCGTTGGTTTCATTGCCGAGCAGGGTGCGGATCAATGCGGCTTCTGCAACCCCGGCTATGTGGTGAACACCATCGCTCTCCTCCGAGAGAATCCCGACCCCACCGATGACGAGATCCGTGCCTATTTGGCGGGGAATCTCTGCCGCTGCTCGGGGTACGACGGTCAGCTCCGCGGAATCCGCAACTATCTGAACGCACGAAAGGAGGGAAGAAGCCATGGAGAATAAGGAATTCAAATCCGTCCGCAAATCCGTTCCGAAAAAGGATGCCATGCAGCTCCTCCTCGGAAAGCCCGTCTACACCGACGACGTGACCCCAAAGGATGCGCTGACGGTGAAGATTCTTCGCTCTCCCCACGCAAACGCCATGGTGGAGTCCATCGATACTTCCGTGGCGAAAAAAGTGCCGGGGGTAGTGGATATTTACACCTGGGAGGACGTGCCGAAAAACCGCTTCGCCATTGCGGGGCAGACCTATCCCGAGCCTTCTCCCTACGACCGCCTGATTCTCGACCGTCACCTTCGCTTTTCGGGGGATGCGGTTGCCATCATTGCCGCCGAAACGGAAAAAGCGGCGGCGAAGGCAATGAAGCTCATTAAGGTAAACTACAAGGTGCTTCCCGCCGTCCTCGATTTCCGCACCGCAAAGGATAACCCCACCCTCGTCCACCCCGAGGAGGATTGGTACCCTCCCTGTGAGGTAGGCGGAGACCCCAAGCGGAATCTCGTTGCCTGCGGATCGGAAGAATGGGGAGATGCCGATGCGGTTTTCGCGGACTGCGACATCGTGCTTCAGCGAACCTACCACACCAAGGCGTTCAACCAAGCCATGATGGAACCCTTTATCACCTACGCAAGCTTTGACCGCTACGGCAG
>JAZQUQ010000255.1:0-8002 GCA_045631365.1 Eubacteriales bacterium
ATCCTTGCTTCCGATATCGGCATCAACCCCCAGAACGACGGTAAGGTAATCCGTCTCGTGTTTCCCCAGCTTACCCAGGAACGCAGAAAGGAACTGAAGAAGAACATTGCAAAGATGGGCGAAGATGCAAAGGTTAACGTAAGAAACGTTCGCCGCGATGCAAACGATGCCAGCAAGGCAATGAAGAAGAACGGTGAAATGACTGAAGATGAACTGAAGGCATCCGACAAGGCAATTCAGGACCTCACCGACAAGTATATCAAGGAAATCGATAACATCACCGCCGACAAAGAAAAGGAAATCATGTCCATCTGAGTCTGATGTAATGATTGTTTGCGCCCGTATATGGTGCGGCTACTCCGTTCTGTATGTGGGCGCATAACTTATATTTCATCAAAAATTTTGAAATTAAAGAGAACATTATAATGAATAAACAAGAAATTTCAGCCCTTGTGGAGAAATGTGCCCTCAAGCATATTGCCTTTATCATGGACGGAAACGGAAGATGGGCAACCTCCAAGCTTCTGCCGAGAGAGATGGGGCATGCCGCAGGTGCAAAGTCCTTCAAAAAGGTAGCGCTGTACTGCCGATCCATCGGAATTCAGCATTGCACTGTCTATGCTTTTTCCACAGAAAACTGGAACAGACCCAAAAACGAGGTGGCTGCCATCATGAAGCTGCTGGATCAGTATCTGGACGAAGGGGAAGAGCATGAGAATGTTTCCTACCGCTTCATCGGGGACAAAAACGGTCTTCCAAAGGAGCTGGCGGAAAGAACTTCTGCCCTTGAGGAGAAAACAAAGGGTCGTCCGTTTATTTTGAACATTGCGCTCAACTATGGCGGACGTGCCGAAATCGTCAGCGCGGTCAACCGACTGATCGCGGAAGGGAAAACTTCCGTGACCGAAGCGGATATTGCGTCTGCGTTGTATACCAACGGTTGTCCTGACCCCGATCTCGTTGTAAGAACGGGAAATGAGCTGCGGATTTCCAACTTCCTTATGTGGCAGAGTGCCTATTCCGAGCTTTATTTCTCCGATAAAATGTGGCCCGACTTCTCTACGGAAGACGTGGATCAGGCTGTGATCGAGTTCTCCAAGCGGAAGAGACGGTTCGGCGGCCTCGATAAAAAGGAAAAAGCGGGGAACTGAGTATGAAGCAAAGAATCATAACCGCAGCTGTTTTGCTGTGCCTGTTCATTCCCGTGGTGTGTTTTTCCCATACGGTTGTGTTCGCCGCCGCAATGACCTTGCTTTCTGTTGCGGCATCTTACGAAATGCTCCATTGCATCGGCGTGGAGAAAAAGCTGTATTTTGCCATTCCTTCCTACCTTCTTGCCCTGTGTCCCATGATTCCTTACGTTACATATGGGAAGGACGCGGTCAGCCCGTACCCTCTCTTGTGTGCGATATCCGCGGTGTATCTCATTTACCTCCTCACCGTTACGGTGTTTGCGCGGGGGGAATTGCGCTTTGAGGTGACGGCCTCCGTTTTCACCTCCGTTCTGTACGTTGTCATTACCTTCTCCTCCATCGTTGCGCTCCGGTACGCCGACGGCGGGGAGTATATCTATCTCCTCGTATTCCTTGGCCCTTGGGTCAGCGATACCTTTGCGTATTTCTGCGGAATGCTGTTCGGCAAGCACAAACTGATCCCCGAAGTCAGCCCCAAGAAAACCGTGGAAGGAAGCATCGGCGGCATTGTCTTTACTGCCGTTGGATTTGTGGTGTACGGTCTCATTGTGAGCAGAATCACCGACGGCGGCATGGAATTGAATTACGTCCTCCTTGCCGTAACCGGTATGATCGTCTCCGTGATCTCCCAGATCGGCGACCTTTCCGCTTCCTTGATCAAGAGAAATTACGGCATCAAGGACTACGGCTTTATTTTCCCCGGACACGGGGGAGTGCTGGATCGATTTGACAGCGTTCTTCTCACCGCGCCCGTGCTTCTGATTGTTTGTTCTCTTACCGTATATCGGTGAGATTGAAAGAGGTATATCATGAAAAAAATCAAAGTGGCGGTCCTCGGCTCTACAGGATCCGTGGGAACACAGGCACTTGATGCGGTCCGCGGCGGGGATTTCGAGGTCGTCTTCCTCTGTGCGGGTCGGAATGCCGAGCTTGCCGCAAAACAGACGGCAGAATTTTCTCCCAAAATCGTTGCCATGGAGAATAAATCCGCGGCAGAACAGCTGAAAACCATGATCTCCCCGGATATTACGGTTCTTTCCGAGAAAGAGGCGATCCTAGATGCCATCCGCAATACGGACGCGGACGTGATCATCCACGCGGTGGCAGGTCTTGCGGGCATTGATTACGCCTTAGCTGCAGCGGACAGCGGAAAACGGATCGGTATGGCGAATAAAGAAGCGATTATCTCTCTTGGGGATATCATCAATCGACATCTGGAGGCATCCGGTGGGGTGATGGTTCCCGTAGACAGCGAGCACAGCGCTATTTTTCAGTGTCTCCATGCCGAAAACGCCAAAGTGAAGCGAATTCTTCTCACAGCCTCGGGGGGCCCGTTCTATGGATATACCCGTGATATGCTGAAGGAAGTTACCGTGGAGCGGGCTCTCGCCCATCCTACGTGGAAAATGGGACCGAAGATCACGGTGGATTCCGCTACCCTCATGAATAAGGGCTTCGAGATCATGGAGGCGGTTCGCCTGTTCGGAGTGTCCGAAAGTCAGGTGGAGGTACTTGTCCACCGACAGAGCATCATTCATTCTATGGTGGAATTCAGCGATAATACAACCAAGGCGGTTCTCTCCGAGCCGGATATGCGGCATTGTGTTCGATACGCTCTGACCTATCCCAACCGAATGGTTCTCCCCGAAGAGGGGATTGACTACGCAAAGCTTGGCAGCCTTACCTTTGCCGCCCCCGATACGGAAACCTTCCCCCTCTTGACCGAGGCGAGAAAGGCCATTAACAAGGGCGGCTCCGCTCCCGTGTCCCTGATTGCCGCAGATGAAGCTGCCGTGGACGCATTCTTCAACAAAAAGATAGGATTTACAGATATTTCATCAATTGTTGCAGAAATCATGGAAAAAATTGATATAATATATGATGTGGATGAATATAATATCACGGAGATTGCCGACAGTATAAGGGCGTTCTCCGACGAATATATCCAAAAAATCATATAAAGGATGTGTGCTTTATCAAGTTTCAAAATATTATCCTTGCGCTTCTGATTTTCGGATTTCTCATCTTTATTCACGAGCTGGGGCATTATCTGGCGGCAAGAGCCTTCAAGGTTTCCATCCGTGAGTTTGCCATCGGTATGGGGCCGAAAATCTTCAGAAGAATCTCGAAGAAAACGGGAATCGCGTATTCCCTCCGTCTCCTTCCCATCGGCGGGTACGTGAGCATGGAAGGGGAAGACGCGCAGTCCGAGGACGAAAACGCCTTCAGCAAGAAGCCGGTATGGCAGAGGATCATCATCACCGTGGCGGGAGCTGCCATGAATATTCTGATCGGTGTGCTTGTCATGTCCCTTCTTGTGGTGTTCCAACAGGATATGCCGTCCAATGTTATCTCGAAATTTGATTCGGAAACGGCGCTGTCCTATCAGTCAGGGCTTCAGGTGGGAGACAAGATAACAAAGATCGGGAATGCCAACGTCTACATTGCCAACGATATGGTGTATGAGGTCATGCGGAACGGCATTGAACCCATCGACGTGACGGTGATCCGAAAAGGCGAGAAGCTGGTGATCCGCGACGTGGTTTTTCCTACCTTTACCGATGGGGGAACGGTCTTCGGTGAGATTGATTTCTTTGTTGCCCCCGAGGAGAAGACCCCTCTGACCGTTCTGAAGCACGCCTTTTTCCGTTCTACCTCCACCATCGTGATGATTTGGGAGTCCCTCTTTGATCTGGTGTCGGGCCGTTACGGAGTGGAAAGCGTTTCGGGGCCTGTTGGCGTAACGGAAGCATTGGGTGAAGCGGCAAGTGAAGGTTCCGCCAATCTGGTGTATTTGTCCGTGGTGATCAGCATGAATCTTGGCGTGATGAACCTGCTCCCTCTTCCCGCATTGGATGGAGGAAGACTGCTGTTCCAGTTTATCGAGATTATCCGCAGAAAGCCCCTCCGTCCCGAGGTGGAAGGGTATATTCACTTTGCGGGGCTCGTGGTGCTGATGATTCTGATGGTTCTTATTACGTTCAAAGACGTTATGACATTACTATAAGAAAGAAAGCTGTGGTTTTTTCGAGACCATAGCTTTTCTTTTTCGGAAAAATGTGCTATAATATAGAAAAATCATGATAATGAGGGACTTGCTGTGAGAAGAAGATCAAAAGTTGTACAAATCGGTAATATCAAAATCGGTGGGGACAATCCCATTGCCATCCAGTCCATGACCAACCGTGCGGCTTCCGATTTTGAAGGAACCATCGCACAGGTGAAAGCACTGCAGGAAGCGGGATGCGATATCGTCCGCATGGCGGTTCCCGAGCTTTCGTGTGCGGGAATCTTCCGTGAATTGAAAAACAACGGCATCACCATCCCTTTGGTCGCCGATATCCATTTTGACTACAAAATTGCGCTGGAAAGCATCAAATGCGGTGCGGATAAAATCCGAATCAACCCCGGTAACATCGGGGCGAAGGAGCGGGTCTACGAGGTAGCGACAGCCTGCAAGCAGAACGGTCTTCCCATCCGAATCGGGGTGAACGGCGGATCCCTTGATAAAAGGCTCCTGCAGAAATACGGTGCTCCCACACCTGAAGCGTTGGCGGAATCTGCCCTGACACAAGCGGAAATGTTGGAGGACTGCGGGTTCTCCGATACGGTCATCTCTATTAAATCTTCCTCCGTTGCGGATACCGTCCGTGCGGCAGAGATCGTTGCCGAGCAGTCCCAATATCCCCTCCATCTTGGCGTGACCGAGGCAGGGGACGAATACACAGGCCTTGTGAAGAACGCTGCAGGGATGGGAGCATTGCTGTGCCGCGGAATCGGTGACACCATCCGCGTGTCTCTGACTGCTGACCCCGTCAACGAAATTAAGGCGGGGCGGGAGATTCTAAAGGTTCTCGGACTTTACACCAAGGGCAGCATTGATATCGTATCCTGTCCCACCTGCGGCAGAACCAAGATCGATCTCATTGGTCTCCAACGCGAATTCAAGGAACGGGTGCAGAATATCGACACCCACGGCAAGGTGATCAAGGTTGCCGTTATGGGTTGCGTGGTCAACGGTCCCGGGGAAGCGAAGGAAGCGGATTTCGGTATTGCGGGCGGCGACGGATATGCCGTTCTGTTCCGAAACGGTCAGACTGTCCGCCGAGTGGAGCAGGATCAGATTATCAATGCTCTCCTTGAGGAAACCTACGCCGCATTGAAAGAATAAGAAAAGGAATGGTCATAACGATGGACGAAAAAAAGTCATTGCCTGAGCTGTTCAAGCGGGTCAGTCCCCAAGGGGTGAAGGGAGAAATCTTTCGCTCTGCCGGGGACGTGCGTCTGCGAATCAGCAAGGAGAATCGGATTGCGGAGATTCACTGCACCTTGCCGAAGCTCTATCGAAAGGCAGATATTTTTGCTCTGGAGGAAGAAATCCGTGCGGTTTACGAGCTGAATTACGTGAGAATCCTCCCCAAGTATCCGTCGGAGCTGTTTTCGGAGGGGTATATCGGTGAGCTTTTGATGGAAGCCGCCCGAGTGGGCATCGTCATCAACGGCTTTTTCAACCGATATGAGACCGAGATGAAGGGGAATCAGATCCGCATCAAAATCCCCTTTTCCGAGGGGGGCATCTCTCTGCTGGATTTGGCAAAAACGGGTCAGGTGATCGCCAATATCATCCGAAGTGAGTTTGATCTGAATTTTGAGGTGTCCATTACCCAAAGTTCCAACGCCAACGAGCAGTATGCGGATTTCATGGCAAAGCAGCTGGAACGGCTGAACATGGAAAACGAGCTGATCCGACAAGAGGAAGAAAAACGGGCGCAGATGATGGCTGCGGAAGCACAAAAAGCCGCCGCCGAGGCAGAAGAAACGCCCCAGCTCCCCAAGGTTAACTCCCTGTTTGACGCCGTTGCTCCCGCGGAAGAGGTGGGAGACGGAAAAATCAAGGCGGGGAAGATCACCTTTGATATTACAGAACCGGAGCTGGTCTTCGGAGAAGAATTCCCCATTGTGAACCCTCTGTCCATTGGAGACATCACGGGAACGGCAAGAAACGTGATTGTACTGGGGGAAGTATTCGATATCCAGACCAAGGAAACCCGACGGGGCGACAAGGTCATGGTCACCATTGCCATTACCAATAAGGCGTCCTCCATGTACATAAAAACCACCTGTCCCATTGAAGATACGGAAACCGTGGAGCTGTTCGCCAAGGGAAAGGCATATGCCGTCCGCGGTACGGTGAAGAAAGACACCTTTGACGGTGAGCTGTACCTTCAGTATTCCGACGTCATGAAGATCAAAACCGTGCTTCGCAAGGATAACGCGGAGGAAAAACGGGTGGAGCTTCACCTGCACACCTGTATGTCCCAGATGGACGCAACCATCAAGGCAGACGAGATCGTGAAAACTGCCCATCGCTGGGGTCACAAGGCCATCGCCATCACAGACCATGGCAATCTGCAGAGCTTTCCCGTTGCCATGCTGACCGCCGACTCCCTCAAGGGGGAGATCAAGGTTCTCTACGGTGTGGAAGCTTATTTCGTAGACGACACCGCAAGAGCCGCTTATCTCGGAGACGACGTTACCTTTGAGGATGAGTTTGTAGTGTTCGATATCGAGACCACGGGTCTTTCTCCTACCTCCTGCAAGATCACGGAAATCGGTGCGGTTCTCATGAAAAAAGGGGAAGTCCTCGACCGATTCAGCGTATTTGTAAATCCTGAGGTTCCCATTCCCAAGAATATTGTGGAGCTGACGGGCATCACAGACGAAATGGTGGCGGATGCCCAGACCATCGAGGCGGTTCTTCCTCAATTCCTCGACTTTATCGGGGATCGAATGCTGGTGGCACACAACGCATCCTTTGACGTGGGCTTCATTCGTTACGCCTGCGAGTGCTGCCATCTCCCCTTCAACAATCCATATCTGGATACGGTGGCAATGTCCCGTTTTATGAACCCCGACCTGAAGAATCACAAGCTGGATACCTTGGCGAAGTTCTACAACCTTGGTAATTTCAATCACCACCGTGCCTGCGACGACGCAGAAATGCTCGCCATGATTTTCAATTGCATGACAACACGACTGATCGAAGAGGGCATCAACAATATCTCCCGTATGAACCATCTGATGAGTGAACAGGCAGACCCCCTGAAGCTGAAGACTTACCATCAGATCATCCTTGTAAAGAATCAGGCAGGAATGAAGAACCTCTACAAGCTCGTTACAGACTCTTATCTGAAATACTATAAGAAGTCCCCGAGAATACCGAAAACCCGCTTGGAGGAGCTTCGTGAGGGACTTATCATCGGTTCCGCCTGTGAAGCGGGAGAGCTTTTTCAGGCGATCCTCAGCGGAAAGAGCGAAAATGAAATCCTTGAGATTGCAAAGTTCTACGACTACCTTGAAATCCAGCCCATTTCCAACAATATGTTCATGGTGGAAGAGGGAAAGGTTGCCGATGAAGAAGGACTTCGTAATCTGAATCGCCGCGTGGTGGAGATCGGCAAAAAATTAGGCAAACCCGTTTGTGCTACCTGCGATGCACACTATCAGAATCCCGAGGACGAGATTTACCGCCGAATTCTTCTGACCGGTCACGGCTTCAAAGACGCGGACCGCGAAACAAAGCTGTTCTTCCGCAATACGGAGGAAATGCTGGAAGAATTCTCTTATCTTGGCGAAGAGCTGGCAAGGGAAGTGGTCATCGAAAATCCCAATAAGATTGCCGATATGATCGAGACCGTTCGCCCCATCCCCGAAGGAAACTATCCCCCCCACATCGACGGTGCGGAAGAAGAGCTGACGGAAAAGTGCTGGGAGCTGCCAAAGAGCGTGTACTGGCACGTCTTTCGTGA
>JAZQUQ010000256.1:0-9404 GCA_045631365.1 Eubacteriales bacterium
GTGCGAAGGTCTTACCGCCGTCGTCGGAGAAGGTGAACCACTTAAAGCCGGGAGTTCCGGGATTGACTCTGGGATTCCATGCAGGGTTCTTGTAGTTGGAGCCGCGAACAACGAGGATCCATCTGCCGTTGGGAAGGATCGCCATGTGAGGTTCCATAACACAACGGGAGCTTTCTACGTCGGAAAGCATAATGGGGTTGGAATAGGTGAAGTCATAATCGCCCTTTTCCGCATTCCAGTGTGCACGGACAACGATCATACCGTGGTGGAGATTGGGAGAAGAGGGGAAATACTGGTTCACATCCACACCTGCCAGCTTGCAGCAGAGAGGAACGTAGGGGAACAGATTGAAGCAAAGGTCACCGTCGGGAAGGATGAACAGATCTCCTGCACCGCAGCGGTTCTTGTCAAGGAACGCGGGATCACGGTACTTTTCGGGATCGTAATCGGCGCCGCCTTCTTCAAACTCGAACATTCTTCTTACTTCTCTTCCGTCGGGGTATACAATCTTGTAGTAACCGTGCATACGGAAGTTGTCCTCGCCCAGATCCCACTGGCGAACGCACAGACCCTGTTCATGACCGTACAGATAGTAGAAGGAACTGCCCACGCTTACGGTACATCCGCTGATGGGGTCGTATACGGGAGCCTGCATTGCATCGAGAAGCTCGTCTCCGTCGGGGCTTCCCTCAATCTTTCCGTGACGTCCGCCTTCTTCCTTGGTATCCTGGAATTCTGTCACCCAGTCAGTCCAAGTCTTCCCTTTATCCGCACTTGTTCTGGTGTAAGAAGCGCAGCCATAGTCACACTCATCGGACAAAACTCTTTTCTCGTGAAGAATCCCCTTATCATCGTAATGACGGAAGAAGCTCTCCTCATAATCGTTGTTGCAGGAACGCATTCTGCTCGTTACCTTAATCTTTGCCATACTTAAATTCTCCTTATCAATCCTAATGTTTAGTCTTCAAAATCAATGAAATATTCCCAAGCCTCGGAATACCAGTATCCGTCTTCCTGACGCTTTCCGTCAAAATTGCACTTGGCAAGGCGGATTTCCAGCTCCAGGGTCTCACGGTTCTCGAAAAGGTTGAAGTTGGAAAGCTCAATACTGGTCTGTCCGTCACGGATGGTATCGATTACGGTGAGAGTATCCTTGATGAGATGACCGTGATCCTCATCCACCTGACAAATGTACAGAGGATGACGGGGCTGGTTGCCGTCGATCAGCCAGGGATCCACGATATTGCCGATCCAGTAAAGCTTACCGTTCTTTGAGGAACGGAAGAAGGTAGAAAGGGATGCGGGGGAGTAAACCACCTCACGGGTATCGAAATGCCAGGGCATGGGGGGAGCAAAGGTCCGTCCGCCGTCGTCGGAGTAGGTGTACCACTTGAAGCCGGGAGCAGCGGGGCTGATTCTGGTGTTCCATACGTCAAGCGACATATTGGATCCGCGGAACACAAGGAGCCAGCGACCGTTATTGATCTCCGCCATGAGAGGCTCCATAATACCGCGGGAGCTCTGCAGGTCGGAAAGCATCACGGGATTGGAGTAGGTGAAGTCGTAATCCTGCTTCTCCTCGTTCCAGTGACCTCTTACATAAACCCAACCCTGCTGTGTTTCGGGACAGGAGGGGAAGAAGGTGTTCACGTCCACCCCTGCCATCTTGCAGCAAATATTCATGTTGGGATACAGTTCAAAACCGATATCTCCGTCGGGGAGAAGGCGAAGTCTGCCTGCGGTTGCCCTGTTTTTGTCAAGATAAGCGGGATTTCTGTAGTTTGCGGGATCGAAATCCGCACCGCCCTCTTCCAGTTCAATGAGCTTTCTCACTTCTCTGCCGTCGGGATAGCGGATCAGGTAGTATGCATGGGGGCGGACATTGTCCTCACCCTTTTCCCACCAGTCAAAGTAACCCTTATCGTGACCGTTCATGTAGTAGAAATTGTATCCTACGCCAATGGTGCAGCCGCTTTTGGGGTCATAGAGGGTAGGCTTTACGCCAAAGGGGAAGGTAGCAAGGTCAAAGGTAAGAATTTCGTCTCCCTCGGCACTTCCCTCCACACGACCGTGGCGATCACCGCCGTTGTCGTCGTTGAAGTGAGTTTCCCACTCGCTCCAGGTCTTGCCGTTGTCCTTGCTGACTCTGGTAAAGTAACCGCCGAAGTAGTCTACTTCCTTGGTCACGTTTTTTTCTTCGATCAGATTGCCCTCTGCGTCATAATGTCTGCAGAACGTCTCTTCCGCGTCGGGGCAGCTTGAAACCATTCTGCTTCTGATTTTCAACTGTGCCATATGTAAAAATTCCTTTCAGAGCTTCATACGGGACGATCACTCAAAACTGATGATATATTCCCACGCTTCGGAGTACCAGTCGCCGGGGTGACCCATGCCCTGCTCCGCATCGTTGATGTTGATCTTTGTAATCCGGATTTCCAGATTTTTCGTTTCGGGGTTTGTCACAATATTGGGGTTGGAAAGCTCCACCTTGTACTGTCCCTCTCTTACGGTGTCCACGATGGTCAGGGTATCCTTGATGAGACAGCCCAGCTTTTCATCCACTTCACAGATCTGGAAGGGGAAACGGGGGTCATTAGCGTGGATCATGGAAGGCTCTACGATATTGCCCATCCAATAAAGCTTACCGTTCTGAGGAGAGCGGTAGAATGCGGATGTGGATGCGGAGGAGTAAACAACCTCACGGGTATCGAAGTGCCAGGGCATCAGAGGAGTGAAGGTCTTACCTTCGTCATAGGAGTAGGTAACCCACTTGTAGCCGGGTGCCGCTGTGCTGATTCTTGTGTTCCAGCCCTCGTGAACATAGTTGGATCCACGGATAACCATCATCCATCTGCCGTCGGGGAGGAAAATAAGCTGGGGTTCCATGATTCCGCGGGAGCTCTGCAGGTCGCAAAGCATAATAGGGTTGGAATAGGTGATGTCATAATCTTCCTTCTCCTCATTCCAATGGGCACGGGCGATCAGAAGGCCAACCTGCAGATTGGGACAGGAGGGGAAAAAGCTGTTTACATCAATTCCCGCCAGCTTGCAGCAGATCGTCATGGTAGGACACACCTTGAAAAGGAAGTCGCCGTCGGGGAGAAGCTGAAGCTCACCTGCACTGCAGCGGTTCTTGTCGAGATATGCGGGATCACGGTACTTTGCGGGATCGTAATCCGCGCCGCCTTCTTCAAATTCCAGCATACGGGTCACTTCTGTGCCGTCGGGACGGGTGAAACGGAAGTAACCGTGGGTTCGCACATAATCCTCACCTTCTTCCGCCATTGCAAAATATCCTACATGGTGTCCCTTGATATAATAGGCAAAAGAGCCTGTGGAAACCTTGCAGCCGGTCTTGGGGTCGGTGATGGGGGAGCTGAATCCACCCAGCATCTGGTCCCCTTCTTCGCTTCCTTCAATGGTACCGCGTCTGCCGGAGTCTGCGTCCTTGTGATTCATCACCCATTCGGACCATGTTCTGCCGTTGTCGGTACTGGTGCGGTGAAGGCTTTCGCAATGGTAGTCACATTCTGCCGCCAGAATCTTTTCTTCGTGAAGCACGCCGTTCTCGTCATAGCGGCGGTGGTAGGATTCCTCCATATCGGGATTAAAGCATCGCATGGTGCTTGTTACGTTGATCTTAGACATCGTAATACCTCTCGTCTGTGTATTTATTCGTTATTTTCTCTCACTCCGTATCACTGCGTGGGGAAATCGAAGAAATATTCCCACGCTTCGGAGTACCAGTAGCCGTCTTCCTGAATTTTTCCGTTGAAGTTGATCTTGGTCATACGCATTTCAAGCTTTCCCGTATCGGGATCCTCAAGAAGGTTGAAGTTGGAAAGCTCAACGGAGGTTTGACCCTCACGAACGGTATCGATCATGGTCAAGGTGTCCTTGATCAGGTAACCGTATTCCTCGTTGACCTCGCAGATGTGCAGGGGGAAACGGGGATCGTTTCCGTCGATGACGGAAGGATCGTCGATCACGTTGCCGATCCAATAAAGCTTACCGTTCTGCTTGGCACGATAGAAGCCGTGGATAGAAGCGGAGGAGTAAACCACCTCGCGGGTATCAAAATGCCAGGGCATAAGAGGCGCGAAGGTCTTTCCGCCGTCATCGGAGTAGGTGTACCACTTGAATCCGGGGGAGGCAGGGCTGATTCTGGTGTTCCATACCTCCGACTGCGTATTGGAGCCGCGGACAACCAGGAGCCATCTGCCGTTCGGAAGGATGGTCATGTGGGGCTCCATGATACAGCGGGCGCTCTGCAGGTCGGAAAGCATAATAGAATTGGAATAGATGAATTCATAGTCGCCCTTCTCTGCGTCCCAATGGGCGCGGACAACCACCAGACCGTGCTGGAGGTCGGGACAGGAGGGGAAGTAGGAGTCCACATCCACCCCCTCCAGCTTACAGCAAAGCTTTGCGGTAGGATAGAGGTAGAAGCAAAGGTCGCCGTCGTCGAGAATGCGGAGATCCCCTGCCATACAGCGGTTTTTGTCAAGGAATGCGGGATCACGGTACTTTGCGGAATCATAATCCGCACCGCCCTCCTCGAATTCAAACATCTTCTTTACTTCTCTGCCGTCGGGATAGCGGATCGCGTAGTACGCATGCCAGCGGACGTTGTCCTCGCCCTTCCACCACATATCGAAATAGCCTACGTTATGTCCCTTGAGGTAATAGACAGAGCTGCCGACTCCGAACCGGCATCCGCTCTTGGGATCGTACAGATAGGGGGAAACACCGCCCAGCAATTCGTCGCCGTCGGGGCTTCCGGGGACTGCTCCGTGCCGTCCGTCAGAGGTATCCTTGTAAACGGTTTCCCATTCGGTCCATGTTTCGCCCTTGTCCGTACTGGTTCTGTGGTAACCTTCACAGGCGTAGTCGCATTCGTTGGCACGACCCATGGTTTCGTGAAGAATTCCGTCTCCGTCGTAATAACGGGTGTATCCTTCCTCAAAATCGGGATTGAAGGAGCGCATTCTGCTTGTAATCTTGATCTGTCCCATTCCGGCACTCTCCCTTGTTTATTTTTTATTCAGCTTATTCGGCATCCTTTTCGGGGAATTCCACGTCATATTCCCACGCTTCGGAGTACCAGTAGCCGTCTTCCTGAATTTTTCCGTTGAAGTTAATCTTGGTCATGTGAATGGTAAGGTCCTTGGTATCGGGATCTTCAAGAAGCTCGAAGTTGGAAAGCTCTACGCTGGTCTGACCGTCGCGGATAGTGTCGATCACCACCATGGTATCCTTGATCAGGCACGCATTTACCTCGTCCACCTCACAGATCTGCAGGGGGAAACGGGGATCGTTGCCGTCGATCACGGAAGGATCGTCGATCACGTTGCCAAGCCAGTACAGCTTGCCGTTCTTGGGGCAGCGGTAGAACTTGTGAACGGATGCGGAGGAATAGATGACCTCTCCGGTGTCAAAATGCCAAGGAGTCAGAGGAGAGAAGGTCTTACCGCCGTCCTCGGAAATGGAGAACCACTTGTAGCTGGGAGTATGCTTGCCGATTCTTGTGTTCCAAACGCCCAGCTTAATGTTGGAGCCGCGGAGAACGAGAAGGAATCTACCGTCGGGAAGGATGGTCATGTGAGGCTCCATGATGCAGCGGGAGCTCTGCAGGTCGGAAAGCATAATGGGGTTGGAATAGGTAAATTCATAGTCTTCCTTCTCTGCATTCCAATGAGCACGAACCACGATCATAGCAATGTGCAGATCGGGGCAGGAGGGGAAGAATCCGTTTACGTCCACTCCCGCGATCTTGCAGGCAAGACGAACGGTGGGGAAAAGGTTGAAGAGAATGTCGCCGTCGGGGAGGAAACGCATATCTCCCGCGAAGCAGCGGTTCTTGTCAATGAAATCGGGGTTGCGGGGGTTGGAAGGATCGTAATCGCAGCCACCCTCCTCAAGCTCGAACATTCTTACCACTTCTCTTCCGTCGGGATAAGTCACCTTCCAGTAGCCGTGGCTGCGGAGATTGTCCTCTCCCTTCCACCACATATCGAAATACCCAACATTGTGTCCCTTCAGATAGTAGGTAGAGCCGCCCACACCGAAAGTACAGCCGCTCTTGGGGTCCTTCAGAGAGTTGAACCAGGTACCGGTATACTCGTCGCCTTCCGCGCTGCCGGCAACCTGCCAATGGCGTCCGTCTTCCTTGTCGTTGAACGCCTTGGTCCACTCGGTCCAGGTCTTTCCCTTGTCCGCACTTGTTCTGGTGTAGGAAGCGCAGGCATAGTCGCACTCGTTTGCAAGAACTTTTTCTTCATGAAGAATGCCGTTCGCGTCGTAATGAGGATGGAAGCTCTCCTCAAAATCGTTGTTGAAAGAACGCATTCTGCTTGTAACCTTAATCTGTCCCATAATAAACCTCTTTCGTATTCTGTATATTCTGTAAAGCAAGCTTAGCACTTACTCTGTTCTGTTGTCATGTATAAAGTTTTTTGAAGAGATAGGGGCTCGGGGGAAGAGAAACTTTTCTCAAAAAGTTTTCCTTTCCCCAAAAACCACACATTTTTGTCAGTCCTCGGGGAATTCGATGAAGTATTCCCATGCTTCGGAGTACCAGTAGCCTTCTTCCTGATGCTGTCCGTTGAAATTGGTCTTGGTCAGACGGATTTCAATGTTCTTGGTGTCGGGATCTTCCAGCAGGTTAAAGTTGGAAAGCTCCACCCCGGTCTGTCCGTCGCGAATGGAATCGATAACGGTCAGGGTATCCTTGAGCAGGCAGCAATAGGTCTCATCCACCTGGCAGATATACAGGGGATAACGGGGGTTGTTGCCGTCGATGGCAGCGGGAGGATTGATAATATTGCCGATCCAGTAAAGCTTGCCGTTTTTGGGAGAACGGTAGAAGGAATGAATGGATGCGGAAGAATAAATCACCTCACGGGTGTCGAAATGCCAGGGCATCAGAGGTGCGAAGGTCTTTCCGCCGTCGTCGGAGTAGGTGTACCACTTGAAGCCGGGGGCACAAGGGCTGATTCTGGTGTTCCATACATCAAGAGTCATATTGGAGCCTCTTGTTACGATCAGCCATCTGCCGCTGGGGAGGATCACCATATGGGATTCCATCACACAGCGGGAACTCTGCACATCGGAGAGCATAATGGGGTTGGAGTATGTAAACTCGTAATCACCCTTTTCCGCATTCCAATGGGCACGAACCACCACAAGACCGTTTGAGAAGTTGGGAGAGGAGGGATAATAGATATTTACATCCACCCCTGCCATCTTGCAGCAAAGGGTAACGGTAGGCTCGAGGAAGAAGCAGAGGTCGCCGTCGGGGAGAATGCGAAGACCTCCTGCCGCAACACGGTTTTTGTCAAGGAAATCGGGATTGCGGGGATTTTTGGGGTCGTAATCGCAGCCGCCCTCTTCCAGCTCGAACATCTTATTCACCACTCTGCCGTCGGGATACTTGATGGCATAATAACCATGGAAACGGACGTTGTCCTCGCCCTTTTCCCAGTAATCGAAGTAACCCACGTCGTGTCCGTTGATGTAGTAGCAGGAGGATGCAACGCCAAACCAGCATCCGCTCTGAGGGTGATACAGATAAGGGGACGCACCGCCGCCCGAATACTCGTCGGGGTTTCCTGCATCCTTCGATGACATACGGCGTCCGTCCTCGTCATCGCTGAAATTCTTTACCCATTCGCTCCAGGTCTTGCCCTTGTCCTCGCTGTAGCGAGAATAAGCACCGCAGGCATAGTCGCATTCTTTCGAGAGAACTCTTTGTTCGTGGAGAATACCCTTGCTGTCGTAACGTCTGGAAAAACTCTCCTCAATATCGGGCTGGGAGGAACGCATTCTGCTTGTTACTTTAATCTTTCCCATGATTTCGTAACCTTTCTGTTCGTTGGATTTCGTTTTTATATAATTTATGAAAGTATCGTATATTCAATCAGCACGGGGAAATGGTCGGAAGGCTGCATACCGTTTGCGTCTTCCGTAACGACACGGTAATGGGCTACACCGATCTTCTCATCGCTGACAAAGGCATAGTCGATAATGGACGCACCGTAGGTACCGTGAATTTCCGCACTCTCCGCCACTTTGGAGGAATCCTCCAGCAATCCGTCAATGGTACGGAAGGCGCTGCTTCCCGAACTGGTGTTGAAGTCACCGGTAAGAACAATGGGATACTCCGCATACTCCTGCAGAATCTCCACCAGAACCTTCGCCTGAAGCTCTCTCGCCTTGGAGTTTGTGTGATCCAGATGGGTGTTCGCCACCAGAATCTTCTCCCCTGTCTTTTTATCCTGAAGGAGCGCATAGGTCACAATACGGAACATGGAGGATTCCTTGTATTTGGAAACCTCATCCGGCGTATCGGACAGCCACTTGGTTGCGGTCTCAATCAGCTCAAAACGGTCTCTCTTATAGAAGATGGCGCTGTGTTCCCCATTGGAGCCGCCGTCTCTGCCAAGTCCCACGTGAGCGTAGATTCCGCCAATGGAGGCATCCAGATATCTCATCCATTCCGTCGTGGCTTCCTGCACCCCTACGGTATCGGGCATACAGTTGAGGATGGTCTGCTTTACGCTTTCCTTCCGCTGTGACGTCATATCGGAGTAATAGATATTAAAGCTCATGGCGGTCAGGGTATCGCTTTCCACGGGAATTTCTTTAAACACCTCGGACTCGAGAACCACATTGCAGTCTGCAGCGGTCTCCGCATACTCCGCTAAAGTATCCGCCAGCGCACATACCGCGTAATAATTGCCCATTCCGACGACGCCCCGTGCGTAAACGTAATCGCCGTCCGCACCGATCAGGCAGGTGCCTTCCTCAATGGCGAGGTTCATGGCAGCGCAGTCCTCGCGGTTGGTGGAGCCGATCAGAATTTCCTTTCCGATTTTGGGTTCCCCGTCCGATTTGATGGTCAGGATGTTTCCCGTAAGAGCCGATATGCGTGCGGCGAAGTAATCCGCCATCACCTTTGACGCTTCGTCTCCGGCGGGGTAAACGATATGGTAGTCAGCGATCACAGTTCCCTGCAGGGTCAGGTCGGAAATCTCGTACTCTCCCCGTTCCGTGAACGCATCCGCATTGCTGAAGAAAATTTCGGATTGAGCATCCGATTTCTGAACGACCGCCTCGATGAACGCATCTACCGCCTCAACGGTTGCCTCGTCGGAGCCGCCGCAGATCACCAGCTTCTTCCCGATCATGGCGTATCCGTAATCGTCCAGTCTCAATCCCTCGGCAAACGCCCGACTTTCGTCACGGTCGCAATTGCCCACCAGAATCTCATATTCGGGAATGTCCTCCGCAGATGCGTCTGTTTTTACACTCAACTGAATTCCGACGGACAAAGATACTTGGTTTTTCAAAGAATTCCCTGCACGGAGAACCACCTTTTCCCCATCCGCGGGACGGACGATAAC
>JAZQUQ010000257.1:0-2825 GCA_045631365.1 Eubacteriales bacterium
GGGATATCGAGAGAACGGAAGAGGTCAACGGTGTTCTGCCAGAGCTTGTTGTACCACATCATTGCTTCTTCGGGCTTGCAGACAACGATCATTTCCTGCTTTTCGAACTGGTGGATACGGTAAACGCCTCTTTCTTCGATACCGTGTGCACCCTTTTCCTTACGGAAGCAGGGAGAATAGCTGGTGAGGGTATAAGGAAGCTCTGCACCGGGGATGATCTGGTCGATGAACTTACCGATCATGGAGTGTTCGCTGGTACCGATGAGATAAAGGTCCTCGCCTTCGATCTTGTACATCATAGCTTCCATTTCCGCAAAGCTCATAACGCCTGTTACAACGTCGCTGCGGATCATGAAGGGAGGGATGCAGTAGGTGAAGCCGCGGTCGATCATGAAATCTCTTGCGTAGGAGATGACAGCGGAATGGAGACGGGCGATGTCACCCATCAGGTAGTAAAAACCGTTACCCGCAACACGGCGCGCGCTGTCAAGGTCAATACCGTTGAAGCGTTCCATGATGTCGGAGTGGTAAGGAATTTCGTAATCGGGAACAACAGGTTCGCCGTACTTCTGAATTTCAACGTTTTCGCTGTCGTCCTTACCGATCGGAACGGAGGGGTCGATGATGTTGGGGATGATCATCATGATCTTCTTGATCTTTTCCGCCAGTTCTTCTTCCAGCTTTTCGCATTCAGCCAGACGTGCGGACTGCTCGTTTACCTGAGCCTTTACCTGTTCCGCCTCTTCCTTCTGACCCTTTGCCATAAGACCGCCGATCTGCTTGGAGAGCTTGTTGCGGTTGCTGCGGAGGGTATCCGCTTCCTGCATGATGGCACGGTTCTGTGCATCAAGCTCGATGACTTCATCAACCAGGGGGAGCTTCGTGTCCTGGAACTTGTTCTTGATGTTCTGCTTTACGATTTCGGGATTTTCGCGCAGAAATTTGATATCGATCATTGTTGTATTCCTCCAAAAAATTGTTTACGTTTTTTATAAAATAAAAAAGCCCCTTCTTCCCTCTCGTATGGGACGAAGAAACTCCGTGTTGCCACCCAAATTGCCGCAGAAGACTCCGCGGCCGCTCGATCTGCTGTAAGGGGCAGCTCCCCTCGGCTTTCACCGACAGCTCCGAAAGTGGACCCCGCAGCACCGACACTGTTTCGCACCGACCAACAGCTCTCTTTCCTCAGCAAATGCGGATGGCTTTCATCATGGCTGATTTTTATATTCACTCATATATTATACCAACTCCCGTCGGGTTTTGCAATAGGATTTCCGAAAAAAAGGGAAAAAGATGGGAGAAATTTCTCTCTCCTCCCACCTTTTCCCAACTGTTTTATTCCAAACTGTTCAAATATTCCTCAAGCTCACTCTTGATGGTGGTTACCACAGGTCCGTAGATCACCTGAACTCCGCCGCCCTTTTTGATGACCCCCGCAGCACCCGTTTCCTTCAGCGCCGCTTCGTCCACAAGGTCGCCGTCCTCCACGGTCACACGGAGTCGAGTAGCACAGGCGTCCAGATTCTTGATATTTGCTTTCCCACCGAGGGCTGTGAGAATCCGTTCGGAAAGGGTCTTTTCAAGGGAATCCGCCCCCTTCGCCCCTTCCTTTTTCTTGTTGTAATCCGCACGGGTATAAAGCTTGGTTTCCCCTTCCGTCTCCCGACCCGGGGTAGCGTAATTCATATACTTGATCAGGAGGTAGAACACGGCGAAATACACCACGAAGTAAATGGCGCCCACCCAGATTACGTTGACCCAGTTGGTCTTGCCGTTCCCCTGAAACACGCCGAACAGCAAAAGGTCGATGATACCGCCCGAGAAGGTCATGCCCACTCCAACGTTCAGCATGTGCATAAACATATACGCCAGTCCCGAGAACACGCAATGGATGATATAGAGAAGGGGCGCCACGAAGAGGAAGGTGAACTCGATCGGCTCCGTAATACCCGTCAGCATGGCGGTCAGCGCCGCGGAAAGGAGGAGGCCGCCCGCCACCTTCTTTTTCTCCCGTTTTGCCAAGGTATACATGGCAAGAGCCGCACCGGGAAGACCGAGAATCATCATGGGGAACTTACCCGACATAAATCGGGTGGCAGACACGCTGAACTGTGTGGTTGAGGGAGACGCAAGCTCTGCGAAGAAGATGTTCTGCGCCCCTGCGATCAGGTTTCCATCGATGATGGCGGTTCCCCCTACACCCGTCTGCCAGAAGGGGAGGTAGAACACGTGATGAAGTCCGAAGGGGATCAAGGCTCGCTCGATAAAGCCGTAAATGAAGGTACCGAAATACCCCGAACGGAGAACGTAATCTCCGAGAGAGAAAATACTGTTCTGCACCACGGGCCACACGTAGAACATGATGACCCCCACCACGATATACGCAAGGGTGGAGATAATCGGGACAAATCTGGTACCGCCGAAGAAGGACAGAACCGCGGGCAGCTTAATTTTGTAGAACCGATTGTGGAGCCACGCAACCCCAAGTCCCACGATAATACCGCCGAACACGCCCATTTCAAGGGATCGGATGCCCACAACGGAGGCAATAGACCCTTCGGGCAGATCGGTATCGAGGGTTCCCGTCAGCGTAAGAAGGGTGGAGATGGTGGTATGCATAATGATAAAGGCGATCATGGCGGAAAGGGCGGCAGTTCCCTTTTCGTTTTCCGCCATACCCAGCGCAACGCCCACCGCAAAGATAATGGCAAGGTTGCTGAACACCGCATTTCCCGTTGCGCTCAGAATAGTAAGGATAAAGTTGAGGACCGTCCCCTCACCCAAGATATTCTGAAGCCCGTAGGTCTCGATCATGGTGGCGTTGG
>JAZQUQ010000258.1:0-2447 GCA_045631365.1 Eubacteriales bacterium
CCACCGCAACTTTGATCACCCCGACGTATTTGCTGTGTCCCCTTCATCGAGCAAATTCATGCTACCTATATTATATCGCTTTCTTTCGCGGGAGTCAACTGTTATTCAAAAGGACGTTTTCCCGAACCCACTCGACAAATCCCCCGAAACGTGGTATAATCAAAGCAAAACCATACCAAACGACAGGAGCAACATCGTGGAATACAGAACATTAGGCAAAACAGAACTGAAGATTCCCCGTTTGGGGTTCGGCGGGATCCCGATTCAGAAAATTGATGCGGAAGGTACCAAGGCTCTGATGGGAGAGCTGATCAAAGAGGGGGTCAACTACATCGACACCGCACGGGGATACACCGTAAGCGAAGAATATCTTGGTTACGCCCTTGAGGGGATTCGGGATCAATTTATCCTTGCCACCAAGAGCATGGCGCGCACCAAGGAAGGCATGGCGAAGGACATCGACATCAGCCTTCATAACCTCCGCACCGACTACATCGACCTTTATCAAGTCCACAACCCGAGTGCCAAGGATTTAGCCGAGGTTCTATCACCCGACGGTGCCCTTGAAGCTTTGATGGAAGCGAAGGCTGCGGGCAAGATCGGCCACATCGGCATCACCCTTCATTCCGTGGAGCTGTTCGAGCAAGCACTGGAGCTTCCTTGGGTGGAGACCGTCATGTTCCCCTACAACATTGTGGAGACACAGGGGGAAGCGCTGATTGCACGGTGTGCGGAAAAGAACATCGGGTTCATCTGCATGAAGCCCCTTGCAGGCGGTGCTATTGACGACGCGGTGACCGCACTTCGGTTTATTCTCAGCAATCCCGCAGTATCGGTGGTTATCCCCGGTATGGCAGACCCCGCCGAAATTTCCGAGAACGTCGCGGCAGCCGCAGACACCGCCCCCCTTTCCGCGGAAGAACTGGGCAAAATCGCGGCGATCAAGGAGGAGCTTGGGACCAACTTCTGTCGCCGCTGCAACTACTGTGCGCCCTGCACCCAAGGAATCAACATCCCCGCCGTCTTTCTGTTTGAGGGGTATCACAGCCGCTACAATCTGAAGGATTGGGCACAAGTGCGTTATGCCACCCTGCAGAAAACCGCCTCGGACTGCATCGCCTGCGGCATCTGCGAAACCCGCTGCCCCTACAATCTGCCCATTCGCCAGATGCTGAAAAATGCGGCAGAGGTATTGGGGAGATAAGAGGGATTGAGATAAAATATAGGGAATGAAGAACCGATTTCGGTATCCTCATTCCCTTTTCTGCTGAGTTTTATAGAAAAAGAATCGAAGACTTTGTAAAAAAGCTCGGGGTCCAATTCCCCGCCCGATTCAAGGCTATCTCCGATTCCGATGCCATTATACACCCTATTTTCTGTAGTGTCAATAACTCCTCTAAAACTGTAATATAACTGTAATATTACGACCACTTCCGCAAAAGAACCCAAAAACTTCGCCCGTTTCTATTGAAATCCAACTGTTTTTTCTTTTGTATTCGAAGGCAACCTCTCACCCGAGTTTTCACGATTCTCCATCCATATCCGCCCGCACGGTCTCCCACACTTCCCTCTCCGCTTTCTCATACAGCGGAAGTCCCAATGTCTAAGGTCGAACTTTTCTCTCCCAAAACGACGGACTCCGCCTCACCCGTCCATGGCTTCCACGGCGATGGTCAGCCCTTTTACAATCTCGTCAATCGTCATGGACGGCTCCTTGTTCTGCTCTGTCGAATAGGGGATATGGATAAACCCGACCCTCGTCTGCGTATTTTCAAAACGGTGGAGCAAGGTGTAAAGCACGTCGTTGCACACGTACGCCCCTGCCGAATAGGACACGTGGGACGGTATCCCTCTATTGCTGACCGCTTCCGCCATGTTCCGCACGGGGAGGGTGGTAAAATACGCGCACGGACCGCCCTCGCGGATGGGTTCGTCCTTCGGCTGATTCCCTTTATTGTCGGGGATGGAACCGTGGCGGAGGTTGATTCCCACAAGCTCGGGGGTGACGGCACTTCTTCCTCCCGCCTGACCGATGCAGAGGATCACATCGGGGCATAACTCCTCCGCTGCTTCTATCACCGCTTCCGCCGCCTCACAGAACACCACGGGAATCCGCATCTTGGTCAAGCGGTATCCGCCGATCTCCGCGGGCATACGGGCAGCCGCCTCCCAGGACGGGTTGATCTCCTCTCCCCCGAAGGGTTCAAATCCGGTGATCAAAAGTTTTTTCATTGCGTTCCTCCTTGTGACGGCATTTTATAAAATCATGATATCACAAAAGGCGCGTTCCGTCAACAATTTTTCGCCCAAAAACTTTACATTTTCGCCCTTGTCTTACATGTGGAATCTGCTATAATAAAACCATAGAATCCGACAGAAAGGTGAGCGCGTATCACAGACGCTTATACCATGAACAACATTTCCAAACCCGATAAAATCTTCTCTCG
>JAZQUQ010000259.1:0-10763 GCA_045631365.1 Eubacteriales bacterium
CAAAGTTCTATAGCGATAACGGTGCGGACGAGCTGGTGTTCTATGATATCACCGCTTCTTTTGAGGGACGTGCGCTGTTCAGCGATATCCTGAAGGAGGTTGCAAGCACTATCTATATTCCCCTGACCGTGGGTGGTGGTATTAATACCATCGACGATTTCGATCGTGTGTTGAAATGCGGTGCGGATAAGGTCAGCGTCAACTCCGGTGCCATCCGCAATCCCGAGCTGATTACGGAAGCCGCAAAGAAGTACGGCGACCAGTGCGTGGTTCTCTCCTGCGACATCAAGCGTGTGGACGGACAGTTCCGTCTCTTCGCCAAGGGCGGCAGAGAAGACACGGGCATCGACGCCATTGAGTGGATTCGTCAGGGGGAAGCAAGAGGTGCCGGCGAGATCGTGGTCAACAGCATCGACACCGACGGCGTGAAGGGCGGCTTCGATATCGAAATGCTGAAGGCGGTTTCCGATGTGGTTACCATCCCCGTCATTGCATCGGGCGGTGCGGGCTGCATCAACGACTTCGTCAC
The DNA here is from genome assembly GCA_045631365.1 of Eubacteriales bacterium. Classification (GTDB taxonomy): domain Bacteria; phylum Bacillota; class Clostridia; order Oscillospirales; family CAG-272; genus UMGS1696. The sequence continues at coordinate 530 of JAZQUQ010000259.1, forward strand.
CCTCTTCCGCGAAATCCCCTCCATGGACGCAGGCCTTGCCGCTTCCATCTTCCACTTTGGTGAAGTGCAGATCAAGGATCTGAAAAACACCCTCCGTGCTGAGGGCGTGAATGTTAGAATATAACCGATACAAAGGGGGAAACTTTTTGCAAAAAGTTTCCCCCTTAGACCCCCTTCAAAAATCTTTGAACAGGGCGACAAAAAAGAGTACGGCTTGGGGCTGATGGGATCAGCTTTGAGCCGTACTTTTTTTGATGCTTTATTTTACGCGGATTCTGGGAACCCGTTTGGTTACGATGCAGGTGCATTCGTAGTTGATGGTGTTGGCGCGGCGGGCGAGGGACTCGAGGGCAGAGCAGTCGTCTCCGCCGAAGAGGATGGCGTCGTCACCGGGGCGGACATCGTTTTCGTGCCCTGTGATGTCAATCATGAACTGATCCATGCAGATTCTGCCCACCTGAGGGTACTTCACGCCGTTTACTGTCACTTCTCCGCCCGTGTAGCGGCGAACGTAGCCGTCTGCGTAGCCTGCGGTGATCACGGCAACGGTCATGTCGCGGTCGGCGGTGAATGTTCCTCCGTAGCTGACAGATTCCCCTTTATAGAGGGGGTGGACGTGTCCCACGGTGCTGGTAAGCTTCATAACGGGACGGAGGATGCCGTTTACTTCTCCGTTGGGGAACATGCCGTAGAGGATAACCCCTGCCCGAACAGCGTCAAAATACGCATCGGGGCAACCGAAGATTGCCGCGCTGTTTGCGGTATGGCGAAGACCGGGGTCAACGCCCAGTTCCTTCAGCTTGCGAATCACGTTTTTGTATCGTTCCAGCTGAACCTCGGTGCGGCAGATGCCGTCCTCCTTCCGCTTTCCGTCCAACAGCTCGTCGTCTGCTACGGCGTAATGGGTGAAGATTCCGCATACGTCAAGGCTCGGGTGCTTCTTCAGTTCTGCGATTCTTGCGGCGGTGGTGTCCGCGTCGCAGGGCATGGCGGAGAAGCCCACACGGTTCATGCCGGTATCCAGCTTGATGTGGATCTGCAGCGTTACGCCTGCCTCTTCTGCGGCTTTTCCGAGGAGGAGGGCATGGTCATAGGAAACGGCGGCACAGATGATGTTTCTGCGTGCCAGCTCGGCGGCGTTTTCGGGGAAGGTGTAGCCGAGAACAAGGATTTTGGAGTCTCTGCCTCTTCCGTCCTCCAGATCACGAAGTTCCAGCGCTTCCGCTTCGGAGGAAACGGCAAAGAAGCGGCATCCCGCATTTCCCAGCACCTCCGAAACGGTGTCAACGCCGTGACCGTAGCCGTCTGCCTTGATGACGCAGATTACCTCGGGGGCTTTGCCCGCTGTGTTTTTCGCCACATGGGCGCAAATGGTGTTGTAGTTATGGGTCAGGGCGGATTCTGAAATCTCCGCCGTTGTTTTCATTCTGATACTCATTTTGTTGTTGATCCTTATTTGTTACGTCTGAAGATTGGATGCGGATTTCCGCCGTCCTTCCCGTTTCCGTATCAAGAATGGACTGAGGGAGTCCGTTTTCGTCAAGAACAAGGGTGAAGGAGGGGAACGCCGCCGTGGTATTTCCGTTTTCGTCGGTGCCAAGCTTGGCGTTTTCTGCATCGGTGACGAGGAGTCCGTCAAGAAGCCCCGTCAGCCCTTCCGCCGCTTTTGGGGAGAGAGGGATCTCCGTTGCACCGCCGTCGGGGGAGAGGATGCAGTTCCCGTTTTCGTACCGCACGGTCAGCCCCTGCATCCGTTCGGGGGAGGTGACGGACAGGGTGAGGGAGGAGGGGGTTCGTTCCCCCGTGAGAAGGAGCGTTTCTCCCCCGTTTTCGGAGGAGGAAAGGGTCAGCTCAAAAGGGAAGGAGGATTCCGCATACCAGAGCAGGGGACGGTGCGTTTGGTCTGTTTCGCAGCTTGCGGTGAGGGAAAGAAATAAGGCCGCAAGAAACCCTGCGGCCAGTGTGCTTTTTTTCATTTGGCAGCCACCTCGGTCATGCTTTTTGATACTATCCTATTCGCACGACGGGAGGGATATGCCGCAGGATGGAAAATCGCAAAGAACTCAGATGGTAAGGGAATCGGACTTTACTGTACCCTTGGAGTTGTAGAAGGACATAACCTTTACAGCCTGCTGAGTTGCTTCGAAGAAAATAACGGTCTTCTTACCGTCTTCTTCATCGAGAAGGAAGTAGGAGTTGGGGCTCTTTACGGAACCGCGGAAGTCCATGGTCACGTCAGCGTTGCTATACTTGTCCTTGTACTCTTCGGTAACGGGAGCGATGAGGGAGAAGGCGCTGACCAGCTTTTCGTACTTTACAACGTCCTTCTTGCCGTGGTTGTCGGAGAACTTGATCTTTGCGGAGTCGATGACGTACTTGTGGTCAACCTTTACGAACTTGTTCCATGTAAAGTGACGGAGAACGGGGATGATTACGAAGGAGCAGGCTGCAACGGTAACGAAGATAACGGTACCGAGACCCTGTCCTGCAAGGAAGACAACCAGCAGTACACCGAGGATGAGCGCTGCATAAAGTGCAATGCAGAGGAACATGTTTCTCTTGTACTTGCCTTCCATCTTCTGCGAAACCGCGAATTCCGCGTAGTTTCCTTTGTTCATGGGAAATACCTCCAAATTATGTAAGATTTTTCGGCGAGCCGAGGCTGCCTTTTGTGATCAAGAGATATTTTATCATAAAATCCCCCTGATTGCAAGGTCAATTTGAATTATTTTTGTTCTTTTGTGCCTTTTTTATAGAAAACTTTGGGATCCGCAGTTTTCAAAAGGATTTTCCAAGACTTTTCCACTCATATTCCAAAGGTTTTCCACAAAGTTTTCCACAGGGTGTGCAAAACTCACCATTGTGTAACCCCTGTATATTGGGTACTTGATGGGAAAAAGGCTGTTTTTTCCATATATCTATGGGTAAGACACGGATATTCACATCTTTTTCCACAGTTTTGGGGATTTTGCCCGAAAATATCGGGGAAAGTTTTCCACAGGTCGGTTTGGAAAGTTTTCGGCGGAGAACGAAACCTTTTGGCAAATCCAATTGCTCTGTTTTTTGTCGAAAGTTTTTGAAAGGTGTAGGGGCGGAAAAGCTTTTTCAAAAAGTTTTCCGCCCCCTATAATATTCTTGTCCTTGTCACGACACCGTGACGGTACTGCCTTTTCCGCCGTTTTTCTTTACCACAAGCTGACGGTCGATCCGTTCTCGCAATTCCGCTACGTGGGAAATAATACCGATGGATCTGCCGTTCATGGTGCTGTCTCCCGAGAGGGATGCCAGCATATCGATGGCTTGCTTCAAGGATTCTTCGTCCAACGACCCGAAGCCTTCGTCGATGAACATAGCATCGATGACCACGCCGCCGCATTCCGCTTCCGTTTCATCGGAAAGTCCTAGGGCGAGGGCGAGGGACGCCTTGAAGGCTTCACCGCCCGACAGGGTCTTCACGCTGCGGACGGAGCCGTTGTAATGGTCGATGACGTCGATGTCCAACCCCGTTTTTCCCTGCTGACCGTTCTCCCTCCGTCGGATCAGCTCGAACTGGCCGTTGGTCAGCTTCATCAGCCGAATGGCAGCCCGTCGGATAATCCGATCGAACAGGTGGATTTGGGCAAAGGTTTCAAGGGTCATGCGTTCTTTTCCCGTCAGCGTGCCGTTTGCGGTGTCGGAGATGGCGGTAATCTCGCCGAGAAGGGTACGAAGCTCCGTCAGTTCACGAAGGGATTTCTTTAATCCGTCCGCAGCCATACGGTTCCGTTCCAGTCGGGAGCTGACCTCTGCCGCGGATTGTGCAAGGAGGCGGCGGGCTTCCGTGCGGGCGTTCATTTCGGTCTTCAGGGCATCGTAATTTTCCGCCGTGCTGTCCTTCAGCTGTTCCTTCAGCTCGTCGATGGCGGCGACGTATTTCGCCCGTGTAAGGTACGCGTTGTTTTTCTCCCGTTCCGCCGATGCCGCCCGTTCTTCGTACTCCGTTACTTTGCTTCGAAGATCGGCAAGGACGCGCTCCGCTTCCTTTTTGCCTTCGAAATCCAGCTTTTCCGAAAGTTCCTTGGTACGGTTGGACCATGCTGACCATTCCGCTTCCAGTCTGGCTTGGGCAATGGCTTCCGCTTCCGCCTGTTCCGCGGTTCGGGTGAGAAGAAGGGTGAGCCGTTCCGCCTTGTCCGCAAGCGCCGCCCGTTCTGCTTCCTCCCGTTCCGCCAGTCGGATTTTTTCTCCGAGCGTCGACAGAGTTCCGGTGAGTTCATCCACGGCAGTTCTCGCAAGGTTGGCATATCCCTGCGCGTCGTCGGTGCAGACAGAAAACAATGCTTTGCCTTTGGCAAGAATTCCCTTTCGTTCCGCCTCGCAGCTTCCCGAGAGCTGACCCGCTTTTTCGGAAAGGGCTTTTGCCGTATCCGACAGGGCTTTGACCTCCTCCCGTTTTCGGTCAAGGTCTTCTCGGTGGGGGACGCCCTGACTTCGCTTGGTGGGGGTAGGGTGTTCCAAAGAGCCGCATACGGGACAGGGCACCCCATCCGTCAGGGTTTCGCCGAGAATCCCCGCAATGCCGTCGAAATATGCCCGTTCCAGAGAGGCGTATTCTGCCGCGGCAAGGTCGCTTGCTTCTGCCGCACGGGCGTATTCCTTTCGTGCGAGGAAAAGCTCGCTCTCGTGACCTGCGAAAGATCGGATTTCAAGGAGAAGGCGGTCAAGCTCTCCCTTTTTCGCAGATGCTGCGGTATATTCTGCTTCCAAGGGAGCCTTTTCCGACTCTTTTTTCGCGTCAAGCTTCTCCTTGACGTCGGTAAGCTCCCGTTCGATTTCCGTTTTTTTGTTCCGAAGGAGAGTTGCTTCTGCTGTTTTCTGATCAAAGGACACTTTGGCGGCGGCACAGCTTTCCTTGGCTTCCTCCAGACGGTCGTATTCCGCAAGCTGCAGCTCCAGACGGCTGACCGCCAGCTTTTCCTTCTCGAAGGCGTCCTTTTCCCCAAGGATTTCCTCGGACTGCTGTTCCAATCCTTGGATTTTTTCCTCTATCTTGGAAAGGTGAGTAAGCCCGTTTTGGAGCCGCTGTTCGTTTGTGCGGTCGGTTTCGCATTTGGTGAGAAGGGATTGCACGCGGAGGAGGGCTTCGTCCGATTTTTCGGCTGCCACGGTCAGGGCGGTGAGGCGACGGGAGTCTTCTTCCAGCATTCCGTCAAGGCAGTCTGCCGTGTCGGAGGTGATGGCACCGCCGTTTTTGGCTTCCTTCATCCGCTCGCCGAAGGGGGAGTCCTCCGCCCATTCTGCCATGGCGGTGTATTGTTCCGCAGCCAGCCGTTTCGCCTTGTATTTCTCCTCAAGGGGCTTTTTGTAATGCTCCTTGACCTCCTCCGCAAAACGGGAGTAAAGGTCGGTGTGGAAAAGTCGACGGAGTACCACCAGTCTCTCGGAGGTATCCGCAAACAAAAGCTCACGGAACTCTCCCTGTGCGATCATGGCGGTCTGACGGAATCGGGCGAAATCAAAGCCGAGAAGCTCTTCCACGGCGGCGGTAACGTCTCCGTGCTTGGTGATCACCTGTCCGTCGGGCATGTGAAGGGACGCTTCCGTGGAGGGAACCCGTTCCCGTTCTCCGTTCCGCTTGATCCGTTCCTTTCCCCACACCCGTTTCAGCTTGTAAAGCTCCCCTTTATGGAGGAATTCAAGCTCTGCGTAGGTTTCCGCAGAGGGTTCGGCGTATTTGCTCCGCAGCATGGTTTTGTCCCGCTCCGTGCCGCTTGCCTTTCCGTAGAGGGCGTAGGCGATGGCGTCAAAGAGCATGGTCTTGCCCGCACCCGTGTCTCCCGTGATCAGATAAAGTCCGCCTTCCGTCAGCTTTTCCATGGGGATCACCGTGACGTCCGCGTAGGGGCCGAAGGCGGACAGGGTCAACTTGATGGGTCTCACAAGGTCACCCCCTGTTCTCCGATTTTTTCAAAGATTTCCCGCACAAGGGCAGCGCCTTGTTCACTGAGAGGCTGATTGTTCTGCGCCTCGTAGAACGCCCCGAACAGTTCGGGAGGGGTCAGCTCTCCTGCGGCTTCTGCGGCGGAGGAAAGCTCGTCAAGCCCTGATCGCACCGCCATGGATGCGTTGGAATACTCTAACTTCAGAATGTTGGGGTACACCGTCCGCAGAAGGAAGAGGGCGTCGGGGACGTAAGTTTCATCGGTCAGCACCACGTGAAGATAGTCCTCCGTGGCAGTTCCCTCGTAATTTTTCCGAAGGATCAGCTCGTCATAGGTACCCTTGATCTGCCGTACGTCACGAAGGGGGCGGAGAGGGATCAGCTCCGTCTCGCACCGTCCTTTTTCCGAAAGGCGAACCAGCACCGCGGATTTTTCCGAGCCGCACTCGTCAATGGAGTATTTGAGGGGGGAGCCGGAGTAACGGACCGTCTCTCTGCCGATGCTTTGAGGCTTGTGAAGATGACCGAGGGCGCAGTAATCGTACCCGTCAAAGAGGGACGCTGAGATACAGTCCAAGCCACCCACGCTGACCTCCTCCGATTCGGAACGAACACCTCCTGCCGCAAACTGATGGCATACCAGAACATTTCGCTTGGTGAAATCGGGGTTGGATTCCGCAAGAACGTGGGAAATGGCGTGGTCGTAGGAGTCGAACTCCATGCCGCCCAATGCTGCAGATACGGTGATGGGTTTCAGAAAGGGAAGGAGGTGGAAGGTTACCTCGCCGAACTCGTCACGGAAGACCGCTTTCTCTACCGTTCCGTCAAAACGGGGAGACAGGTGCACGCCGTTTTTCGAGAGGAGGGAGGAAGCGTACCCCACACGGTCGGGGGAATCGTGATTTCCATAATTGGCGATGAGGAGGATCCCCCGTTGGTTCAGCTCGGTGACAAATCGGTCGAACAACGCCACCGCTTCTGCCGAGGGGGTGCTTTTGTCGTAAATATCCCCTGCAGCCACTACGGCATCACAGTGATTCTCTTCGGCAATGCGGCAGATTTCATCAAGAATATGCCGCTGGTCGGCGATGAGAGAATTTTCGTGAAGCCGTTTTCCGAGATGCAGGTCTGAGGTATGTAAGAAGATCATGATAAATAATCCTTCAGGTATTCCGCTGCCATGCGGTAGCCTTCAAAGCCGTGACCCATAAAGGTTTTTACCGCCGCATAGGAAACAAAGGAGTGGTGTCGGAATTCTTCCCGTTCCATGACGTTGGAGATGTGCACCTCTACGGTGGGGATGCTCACCGCCTTCAAGGCATCCAGAATCGCCACACTGGTGTGGGTATAGGCGGCGGGATTGATGATGATTCCGTCGAACTTTCCGTATGCCGCCTGAATCTTATCCACAATATCGCCCTCGTGATTGGACTGATACAGCTCGCATTCCACGCCAAGCTCGGTACAGGACTGACGGATAAATTCGCAAAGGGAAGCAAAATTCTGACTTCCGTACACCGCAGGCTCACGAAGCCCCAGCATATTCAAATTGGGACCGTTGATGACTAAAAACTTCATATCAATACCTCATCTGTTGAAAATTTCAAGGATTTTTTCGCAGTTTTCGTCCGCGTCGTTTCCGCATTCGATCTCATGATCTGCTACCGCACGGTATTTGGGGAGCCGCTCCGCATAAAGTTCACCGAGATCGCGGCTTTGGGAAATGGGGCGTCCATTTTTTGCAAGGAGAGAAAGCTCCCGCTTCAGGAAAAAGACCACGCTGTTCTGACGGATGGGGTTCACGTTTGCCGTAATAGTGGGCGCACCCCCGCCTGTGGCAATGACCAGCCCGCTTTTCTTCGTGATGTCGGCAATGACCTCCGATTCCAGCGCTCGGAACGCTTTTTCTCCTTCGGAGGCGAAAATTTCGGGGATGGGTTTTCCCGCCCGCTCGGTGATCACGTCGTCGGTGTCCACGAATTCTCTGCCCAAGGCTGCGGCGATCTTCTTGCCGATGGTGGTCTTTCCCACACCGGGCATGCCCACCAAGGTGATGTTCACGGTGTCACGGCGGATGCTGTGGGTGATTTCATCAATTTTGCCGTCGTCCAAGGCTTCTCCGAGGAAATATTCCGAAGCCGCCTTCGCCTGTGCTACCAACATGGGAAGCCCGTTTGAGAAGGGGATGCCCCGTTCTTCCGCATCCAAAAGGAGCTTCGTCTTTGCGGGATTGTAGATCATGTCAAGAACACCCGTCAGATGGGGGAAGGAATCCAAATCCACAGGGGAAACGCCTGTTTTGGGGTACATCCCCACGGGAGTGGTGTTGATCAGTACGCCGCAGTCTGCGTGTTTGTCAAGGTTTTCGTAGTTATCCTCCCCGCTTCGGGAAATAATCACCACTTCCGCCGCCCCAAGGTCTGCTGCTACGGTTCGTGCAGTCATGGAAGCACCGCCGCTTCCGAGGATCAGCACCTTTTTCCCCGCAAGGTCAATGCCGCTTTTCCGTACGGTGTAGGCAAAGCCGTAATAATCCGTGTTGTCGCCACGAAGTCCGCCGTTTGGCAGATGGGTAATGGTGTTGACCGATCCGATCCGCTTTGCTTCCTCGGAGATTTCGTCAAGGAAGGGCATGACGGTCTTTTTATAGGGGATGGTTACGTTGACGGCATGGAAATTTCCTTTTTTGAGGAATTCCCCTACCTCTTCCTCCGCCATTTCAAAAAGACGGTAATCGTAATCCGCCAGTTTATTGTGTATCTGAGGAGAAAAGCTGTGCCCCAGCTTCTCCCCAATGAGTCCGCATTTCAATTTCATGGATATAAACCCTGCCTTTATCTATCATTCCAACCCAATGCCCAAAAAGGTTTTTGAGGTGGGTGAATTTCGTCTACGACGATATTTCGGTGCCCCAAGAATTTATTAATCCTGCAACACATCCATCAGCACCAGGGCAAGTGCTGCTTCAAACACAGGCACTGCTCGCGGAACCACACAGGGGTCGTGTCGGCCTTTGATGACCAGTTTGGTGTTTTCCATGGTGGTAAGATTCACGCTGTCCTGCTCAAGACCGATGGAAGGGGTAGGCTTCATGGCGGCACGGAATACAAGGGGCATTCCGTCCGTCATTCCGCCGAGGATTCCGCCGCAATTGTTGGTTTTGGTGGACACCGTTTTTCCGTCCGTTACGAAGGGGTCGTTATTTTCCGAGCCGCGGAGCATGGCGCTGCCGAAGCCCAGCCCGAATTCGATGCCCTTTACGGCGGGGATGGAGAATACCATAGCGGAAATCCGTCCTTCCATGCCGTCAAACATATGCTCTCCCAATCCCACGGGAATCCCTACCGCGGCACATTCCACAATGCCGCCCACGGAGTCTTCTGCCAGCCGTGCTTCTTCAATGAGGGCACGCATAGCTGCCTCCGCCTCTTCATCGATTGCGGGGAATTCCTTTTCCGCCGCAAGATCGAACAGGGCGGGATCGGGGGATACGGGGTCAAAGGGGGTGTCTTTCACATTGCCGATGGCGTACACGTGGGCACCAATGCGGATTCCCATGGTTTCCAGCGCCTGCAGGCAGATTCCTCCTGCAATACAGAGGGGAGCGGTCAGTCTGCCCGAAAAATGTCCGCCGCCGCGAAGATCCACGCCTTCACCGAACTTCATCCGCGCGGCATAATCCGCATGGGAGGGACGGGGGATGTTTTCAAGATTGCTGTAGTCCCCCGACCGTTGATTGCTGTTTACGATGACCGCATGAAGTTCGTCCCCGTTTGTTACAAGAGTATCCTCGGAGAGCATGTCCACGCCGCTTCGGAACACGGGTACATCCCCTTCCTTCCGTTGGGTGGAGAAGGCGTTCTTCCCCGGTGCTCTGCGGCCCATGAATTTCATCAGTTTGGGGAGATCAATTCGGATTCCCCGGGGGAGTCCCACTACACGGACCCCGATTTCGGGATCGTGGGATCCTCCGTAGATGGATATTTTTATGTTTTTTCCGTAGGTTGTCATAATTCCTCCGTGTTCTCACATACAGCACCGTTCAGACGAAGCAGATCGCTGTAAAAATCGGGATAGGATTTCCGAACTGCTTCTGCACCATGGATCGTTACGGGAGAGGTGCAGATTGCCGCCGCAATGCTTGCCGCCATGGCGATCCGATGGTCGTTTACCGAATCTACCGTGCCGCCCGTCAAAGTTCCCGTTCCGTGAACGGTGATGGTGTCGTCGGATGAGGTGATCTCCCCACCCAACCCGCGGATCATGGCGGTTACGGATGCGATGCGGACGCTTTCCTTCAGCCGCAGTCTGCCG
>JAZQUQ010000260.1:0-6657 GCA_045631365.1 Eubacteriales bacterium
GGGCATATTCAAAAGGAAGGGTCATATCGGGGTAAACACCCACGCGGAAGCCCCAGTCCTCCATACCGACCGCGTAAATCTTGGGATAATTTTCACCATATCCCGCCAGTTTGGCAATAACACTTTCCGCAACGGTCTTGGCAGTCAGCTCACTCCAGTAGTTAACCTGTCCGGAGTCCCGCTCGGTCTTATCCGACTTCATGGGATTTCCGTTGGAGTCGGTTTCCCAGTATTCCATACATTCGGGATCGTAAATGGGGCTGGATGTGATCAGCGCTTTCACATTATGACAGTTTCCGACCACACGAGCGGTAGTGTCATGCTTGTTCCGCTGGGCAAGAAGCTGTGATCCGAAATTATAACGAATGGCAAAGGGGGATTTTTCCCTGTAGTCCGCCTTCACCGCGGTAATGGTGGGCATTTCGTCATAGATGATGCCGTCATCGGTGGTTTTGATCCACAGCACACCCAGATTTTCTTCAATAAAGTCGTACACACCGTTCAGTGTACCTTCCGCGTTGGAACCGAAGATATAAATCTTGCCGTCATGAGTACGAATGGCAAATCCGTCGGGACCGTAAGTCTTTCCGTCCTCATCAAGGGTCGTGCGGAGCCAAGCAAGATCTTCGGGGAACAGTTCTTCCAGTTCGGGCATGCTGTCGGGAGTGGCGATGATAATGGGGAGGCCGTCGGTCTGTGCCGCAGTCACCACGGGAACCTCCGCACCGCCACTGACTAACTTGATATGCGCCGCCAGTTCATTGGCGCCTGTCACTTCATCGGTAGATGCACCCTCGGGGATCACGATATGTGCCTTTGCTACGCTGTTTTCGGTAATCAATGTGGTATCATAAGGATAGGCGGGAGCCGGTGCTTCTGTTTCGGGAGTATTGCTTTCGGGGGCAGCTGTTGCGGCAGCTTTCGTTTCAGAGGATTTTTCTGTTTCCTTTGCTGTGCCGTTTCCACAGGAACTCATGGTCGATGCCAGAAGAAGGGCAACAAGAATCAACGATAATGTTTTTTTGGATACTGTTTTTTTCATACTCTGTTTCCTTTGCAGTATTTTTTTGTAATTTCTTTGTTCGGATGTTATCGCTCCGAATCGGTTATCCAAGGAGTTTTTCCCAATTTTGGAACAGTTCATAGGGATAGCGGATGAATTCCTTTGCACGGTCATCTGCCGCTTCCCATGCTCGGGAAAGAGCATCCTTCAGCCCATCCAGAACGTATACTCCATCGGGTGTTTCGATATCGAGGAAGTAATCCATGTAATAAAACTGATCCTTTCCCAAACCGATATGGGCGTTGAATTCATACGGGATGACTTCCGTTGCCACATAGTGCCAGCTGTTGTAGAGGAGCGCATAATATTCCTGCATTTCGTCGGATGCCTCGCCGTATACCTTGTCGCAATATTCCGCGATCAGCGCATCCACGTCTTCCCAAGGATTCCACATCAGTTTGTAGTAGATCCAAAGTGTCATACGGTTCAGATCGAAAGCCTCGCCGTAGGTAAATGCATACTCCCCGTTGTGTTCATTTTGGTCACGGTGTATTTCGCCATAGCCCTCCACCGGAATGGCACAGATCGTGGAACCGATCACGCCGTGTTCCGCAAAATATTGGAAGTCGTTTTGAAGTTTGTACCAGATGGGACGCTCGTAATATCCCGCAACATGATAGCAGAAATAGTAGTTGTAAACAAGCTTGACGGTCTCGGGAAACTCTTCGTGCCATGCCTCAAAGGTATTGACATACTGCAGGGATGGCGATACATACCCTTCCTCCATCCAAGCCAGCACTTCATCATAACTGTCAATGGTATAATCTTCCTCTATGGGGCAGAACCAGATCGAAACATTCGGTTCCAGCTCGCATCTGGGAGGAGCGATTGACCACATATAGGTAAGGGTATTGATGGTTACGTCAGGGTATTTCTCCGCTACCTTCCTTGCAACACGGTTAATAAAGGTGTAGTACACCGTGGTAATATAATCCGAATCATCGGGATTGACAAACTGACCCGGAGCGTATTCAAAGGGTTCTGTTACTTCGGGATATACTTTCGGAATAACTTCGGACCCTGTAACATCCTCCATGCCCACATTGAAAAACAGAGGGCGATTTTCATCGGTGAAGGAATCCAGGCGATCAATTACACCTGCGGCAACGGTATCTGCGGTCAGCTGACTCCAGTAGTTGACCTGCAGAGAGTCGGTAGAAGACAGGGGAGTTCCATCCTTCTCAGTCTCCCAGTATTCATCAATATTCGGATCGTAAATAGGGCTCCATATAAGAATACTCTTTACACTGTGTTCCGGACCATAAATGGAAGATTGAACGTCTATATACTGCTTGTTTCGCTGATAATAAACACCCACACCGTTTCCCTGTTTGGAGCTGACGGTGAAAGGAGATTTCTCCCTGTAGTTCGTTTTCACAGCGGTAATGGTGGGCATTTCATTGTAGATAATACCCGCATCGGTTCCGCCGACCCAGATTACATCAAGGTTTTCTTCAATGAAGTCGTATGTACCGTTCAGAGCACCGACTGCCGTTGCACCGAAAATATAAATCTTTCCCTCATGGGCACGAATGGAAAAACCGTCGTCAGCCCAACGTCGGAACTCCCCATCCTCATTGTTTTCTTCCGTTGTCCGCAGCCACGCAAGGTCTTCGGGGAACAATTCCTCCAATTCGGGCAGGCTGTCGGGGGTGGCGATGATCATGGGAAGCGAATCCGCCTGTGCCGTGTTAACGACGGAAATATCCGCCCCTGTCACCAGCTTGATGTGATAGACCAGTTCTTCCGCAGCCAGTTTCTCCTGCGCGGATGCACCATCGGGTAGAACCACATGTGCCTTTGCAACGCCGTTTTCCGTAATCAACGAGGTATCGTATACATATTCGATGGCAGATGTCTCCGTTTCGGGAGAATCTGTTTCAAAAGCAGCGGTTTCAGAAGCCTTCGTCTCGGTAGACACCGTCTCAGCCGATGTTTCGTTCGATTCCGCTTTTCCGTTTCCGCAGGAAACCATGTTCGATGCCAAAAGAAGGGCAGCAAGAATCAACGATAATGTTTTTTGGGATACTGTTTTTTTCATATTGTATTTCCTTTCAAGGGACTCCCGTCTCGGTCTGGTATTACCTTCATTATACCCATAAAAAAAGAAATCGCAACCGATTTGAGCAGTTTTTTTCCCTCTCCTCGTATTTTTGTATGACTAACCAAAATCCGTCCCCGATCTTTGTAGAAAAACACAACCATCAAAGATTTCCCCCTTCCTTTTTTCTCTTCACAGAATTGACTTTACCGAAAGAATCCGATATAATATAAGGTATAAATCAAACACGGAGAAAACGATTGTGGAACAGAAAAGTACGGTAAAAATCACGGATATGAACGAAAACGGCGTGGGAATCGCCAAGATTGACGGATGCATTGTATTTGTAAACCATGCGGTGACAGGGGATCTTTGCGAAATCGAGATCACGGAACGAAAGAAAAACTATGCTCTCGCCGAGATCGTGACTCTCGTTGAACCTTCCCCGTTGCGGTGTGAAGCAAGCTGTCCTTCTTACGAGAATTGCGGTGGATGTGCCCTTCGTCATATTCCCTTTGAAACGGAGAACGAGATCAAACGGCAGGCGGTGGCAAACGCATTCCGTCGGGCCGGGCTTCGGGAGGTGACCGTCCGTGAAACCCTGCACACCGCGGATTCCCGTTATCGGAACAAAGCGGTGTTCCACTATTCCGAGAAGGGCTTTTTCGGCTATTATTCGGAAAAGACCAACGATACGGCAGAGGTGCTCCCCTGCCCCCTCCTTCCCGAAATCTTCAACGAAATCGGAGAATACATCAACAGTCTTCTCCCCACCCTCCCGAAAATCGGCTTCCGTTCCCTGTACCTTCGCGGCACCGTAGACGGAGAGGTTTCCGTTGTTTTCGGCTTGGACAAAAAGGAAGAATCCGCCAAGCTGATGAAAAGCAGCATGATCCCCGCATTGGTGGGCGAGTTCCCCATGATCACGGGAATTCTTGCTGAAGCCGACGGCAAATACTCCGTCCTGTACGGGGAAAAGGAGCTTTCCGACGCCCTGAGGGGGCTCCGATTTGCGGTTTCCCCCGAAGGATTCTGGCAGGTAAACCACACCGCCGCCGAGCTTCTTTCGGAAAAGGTTCTCGGCTACGCAAGGGAGATTCCCTTTGACACCTGCATCGACCTGTACTGCGGCTCGGGGACCTTCGGGCTGATTCTTGCCGATGCCCTCAAAGAAAAAGGCGGCACATACTACGGTGTAGAGCTGAACGAGCGCTCCATTCACGATGCGAAACGGAACGCCGCCGCAAACGGGATCGAGAATATCACGTTCTTCTGCGGGGACGCGGCAGATTTCCGAAAAAAGATCGGCAAGGATTCTCTTGGGAAAGTTCTTGCGGTCATCGATCCTCCGAGAGCAGGCTGCTCCGCGGAAATGCTGCAGAATTTAGTGGAGCTTTCGCCGAAGGAGATTATCTATATCTCCTGCAGCCCCAACACGTTGGCACGAGATTGCGCAAAGTTAGCGGAGGCGGGATACGCGGTGGTGGAAGCAACGCCTGTGAATCTGTTTCCGCGGACAAAGCATTGCGAGTGCGTGGTGAGATTGTGCGTGGAGTAATGCAGCCGAGCGCAGCTCGGTTATATCGCAGGTGAGCATCGCTCACCTATATCGCATTTGCGAAGCAAATATATCGCACAGCGACGCTGTATATCGCTCAATAGGGCTTCGCGCGATATATCTTCGATGCGAGATATGCCAAGGCATGCGATATACCTTCGGTGCGATATGCGCTGCGGCGCGTGGGGTTTGCAGCCGAGTGCAGCTCGTTTGTATCAAAGAAAGGAACTCACATGGACAACAAAACAATAAAAGATTTAGCTGTTGAGCTTACTGTTGAAATAACCGCTGTATGTGATAATATCAAAGGGCGTTCCGTATTCACAAACCAGATTCTTCGGTCTTGTTCTTCAATCGGAGCCAACTCACATGAAGCAAAGTATGCACAAAGCAAAGCTGACTTTATCAATAAAATGGAAATTGCTCTCAAAGAGTGTTATGAAACCGAGTATTGGCTTGAAATATTATTTCGAATCCAAGCAGTTGATGAACTTACATACAAAAGCTTGAATAACAAATGCGGAACAATTCGAAGAAAACTGATTGCATCGGTCACTACTGCTAAAGCAAAATAAGGGAGAGAAAAACATGACATTGAACACATCACGATGTACGCTGAGCATCCTTAAAGAGTCGGACTTTTGTGACTCGGTAAAGCTTTTTGGGGACGAACAAGTAAGAAAATATCTTGGCGGAGTGATCGGTCGGGAGCAAGCATACGAAAAACTTCGCAAGTGGGTCAACTGCACAGAAGATTTGTATCTTTGTGTCCGGCACAGCCTTACAAATGCGTTCATTGGCATTGTATCCGTCTCAGCCCATCATGACAGTAGTACAAAGGAATTGTCCTATCAGTTCTTACCCGAGTGGTGGGGGATGGGAATTGCCGAGGAGGTGCTTCGGGGTCTGCTTGAACATCTGAAGGAGTTCTCGGATTTTCAAGAAATTCTTGCCGAAACCCAAGCTTTGAATGCACGCTCATGCAGATTATTGGAAAAGCTGGGATTTTCCCTGCACAGTACTGTTATCCGCTTTGGTGCGGAACAAAGAATATATAAAATTATGCTGAAACATTAACACAAACCACCTTATATATCAGTGAGGCTTAGTAAAGAAGCTTGATCTCTCAATGAATTCTTCCTCATTCTTTTCGCTTTTCAACATCAATCGGCTGATTATTTCATCCCCAAAAAGGAGACATATATGGATTACCTAAACGACAAACGGGAATGCCGCTATGCGGGAAAATGCGGCGCCTGTCAGACTTTAAACCTCACCTACGCACGGGAGCTTTCCCTGAAAATGAAGAAGGTCATCACCCTTCTCGGCAGATTCGGTCACGTGGAGGAGATCATCCCCATGGCAAAGCCCGTCCACTACCGCAACAAGGTGCAGTACCTCCTCGATTGGAACGGCGGCAGAGTCCGCTTCGGGCTTTACCGTGCCTCGGACGGGGGCATTGTTGCCGTTGACCGCTGCTTCGCCGAGGATCCCGACGCCTCCGCCGTGTGCAGAACCGTGCGGAAGATGCTCGACAAATACAAGCTCTCCGTCTACGACGGAAGAAAGGGTCTCGTCCGCCACGTGATGGCACGAAAAGCCTTTGCAACGGGTGAAATCCTCTGCGCCATCGTCACCACCGAGGGAGCCTTCCCCCGTGCCGAAGAATTTGCGGCAGAGCTTCACGACCGGCACAAAAACGTGGTCTCCGTCTCCCGCGTGATTAACAGTACCGATACACCCCTTTGGATGGGCGGCGAGGAAACCGTGCTCTTCGGAAACGGCTTCATCACCGATAAACTGTCGGGCTGCACCTTCCGCATTTCCGCCAAGTCCTTCTACCAAATCAACCCCATCCAGACCGAGGTTCTGTACCGTACCGCCGCGGAATATGCGGGTCTTACGGGGAAGGAGCATATTCTTGATGCCTACTGCGGCATCGGAACGGTGGGCATCATTGCGGCGTCCCTCGGAAACGGCTGTGCAAGCCTCACG
>JAZQUQ010000261.1:0-9238 GCA_045631365.1 Eubacteriales bacterium
CACACCCACCGCACATCCGACGATCTGGTTCCACAGACAGACGGAAAAACTGCTGATCGTCTTTTTTTCAAAGAGTTTCTGAAAGATAAACTGCAGTGAAAAAAATACACATGCTATAAACAGGTATAAAAAATCCATAAATCAATTCTCTTTTTTCAGAATTACCAATCTCAGCCGGGTTCTCCAGCTCTCCATCTGCGTTCCACTTCCGCGAAAACTTCGTCGGGGATGTAATCGTCGCCCTTGACGTTATTGGAGTGATACATAGAACCTGCGATATGAGGGAAGGAGCAGAAGGTATCGTTTCTGTAAGCGTCGCGTTCTTCCTTATTTCTGAGGTTCGGAACCTTCACGGGCTGATTGCCGTTTACAACGGACTTGAAGCCGAGAGTACCGGGAATGCACATATCTACAGCATCGTATACGTTGATGGATCTTTCACGTGCCACTTCGTCTCCGAGAATGGAGCGGATGAAATAGTGTGTGGTGTAGAAGTCGCCGCCGCCGTGACCGGAATTTGCTGCTTCCGCGATAATGGAGTCGGGGGTGTAAACCTTATGTTCGCCGCGGCCGTTCTGATCGGGCTGTTCGGTGTAAACCGCAATTCTGCCGTCACCGAGATCCTGGCATCCGCCGAGGTCACCGTTGAGCTGATAATTGGAGTGGCGGTTCGACTTGATATTGAAGTGCAGACTCTTGAGCATCGCGCCGTTGTTGAGCGTTACGATTTCCATGCCGAGCGTACCGGATGCGGTTCCCAGCTTTCTCATGAAAGGCATACAGGGAGTTTCAAATGCACTTACCTGAACCGGTCTCAGACCTGTCATATAAAGGATCGGGCCGATGGAGTGTGTGCAGTAGAAAGTGGAGGGCATCATGTTTCTCCAATGGTCGCGGTCACCGTAGGTCAGCTCGGGCCAGCTGGGAGCGCAGTTGTGGAGGTATTCGCCTTCCGCATACATCAGTTCACCGATGTCGCCGCGGCGATAACGCTCACGCATTTCCCAGCGAACGGGTGTGTAGCAGTAGTTTTCCGCATAGGAGTAAACCTTGCCGCTTCTCTCTACCGCTTCGATCAGCTCTACCGCTTCCTTCATGCAGGAGCAGGTCAGACACTCGGACATAACGTGACGTCCGCTGTCAAGGAGACGGATCGCATAGGGTGCGTGCTCATGGGCGTAGTTTGCAACCACAACCGCATCCATATCGTGTTCAAAGAACTTCTCAAAATCGGAATAGTAGGTTACGTTGTAGTTACCGAACTCTTCCGCTGCCTTACGGCAAAGGTCAATGGCGAAATCCCACTTGTCGCAGACAGCAACCAGTTCCGCGTCCTTGTGTGCAAGAACTTCACGAACCATGACTTCTCCGCGATAACCGCCGAATACGCCGACTCTTACTTTTCTCATAAATAATACCTCCGTTTTATGTCAATAAAATTGTTTTTAACCTTCAATACCTTCCTGCCACATCCGCTTTACCTTTTCGTAAACGGAATCGGGGATTTCGGGGTCGCCCCAGTTGTTGTTGGATACATACTGATCTCCGCCGTTCTCGGGGAAGGTGCAGAAACGGTCGTTACGGTAAGCATCCCGCTCTTCCTTGATGCGAAGATCGGGCACCTTGATGGGGGCGTTTCCGTTTACAATGGAACGGTATGCCAGAATGCCGGGAATACACATTTCCACCGCCTGATATACGTCAATCACGCGGGATCTCGCCTCTTCATCTCCGAGAAGCGCACGGATGAAGTAGTAGGTGGTGTAGTAGTCACCGCCGCCGTGAACCGTGTACTTTGCCTCTTCGATCAGATGCTGGGGAGTAATGATCTCATGCTTGCCCTTGCCGTTTTCACCGGGCTTCTCCACATAGATCGCCATGCTGCCGTCCCCAAGATCCTTCATCGCACCGAGGTCTCCGTTCAGCTGATAGTTGGAAACCTCCGTGGTGTGCTTCAGATTGAAATGGACGCTCTTCATCACAGCACCGTTGTTGAGGGTCACGATCTCCATACCGCACGTACCGCCGGGATAACCCAATTCCCGTGTAAAGGGCATGCTCTTTGTTTCAAACCCCGACACCTGAACGGGATGAAGCCCCGTCATGGTCAGAATGGGGCCGATGGAGTGGGTACAGTAGAAGGTGGAAGACATCTGATTCCGCCAATGGTTCCGATCCCCGTAGGTGATCATGGGCCATACGGAAGAGCAGTCGTGGATATACTCGCCCTCTGCGTACATCAGCTCACCGATATCGCCGCGGAGATAGCGGTTCCGCATTTCCCAGCGAACGGGGGTGTAGCAATAACATTCCGCATAGGTATAAAGCTTCCCCGTGCGTTCCACCGCCTCGATCAGCTCCACCGCTTCCTTCATGTTAGCGCAGGTCAGCACCTCGGACATGACGTGACGGCCGCTTTCAAGGAAACGGATGGCATAGGGCACGTGCTCGTTTGCGTAGTTGGCAAGGATCACCGCATCCATGTCGTGCTTGAAGAATTCTTCAAAATCACTGTAATAGGCTACGTTGTACATTCCCGCTTCTTCCGCCAGCTTACGGCAGGTTTCGATTGCCGGGGGATGTCTGTCGCAAACCGCAACCAGCTCCGCTTCCGTGCTTCCCGCAACCTGACTCACCATTCGTCTGCCTCGGAATCCTCCGAAAACACCGATTCTAAGTTTTGCCATGGTATTTTCTCCTAAAAAGGTAAAAAATCAATCATTTTGGTCACATGTGTATAAACACCGCACACACTCGGCATCATACAGTAGGTCTTATTTATTGTACCATAAATCCACGTTTCTGTTCATATCCAAAATAACCAAACTTTAATCAACTTTTTTATGCATTTCGCTTCATTATCCCAAATTTACAAAAAAGACGGCAAAGCATCGGAAAACGCTCTGCCGTCCGTTCGTATGATAATCCTAAATGAGGATCAGCCTCTTTCGCCTGCGATCCACTTTCTCTTAACCTCATCGTACACCTCATCGGCGATGGGGTCGGGATTGAAGTAATTGCTGGACACGTACTGATTTCCCGCGATATGAGGGAAGGTGCAGAAGGTGTCGTTTCGGTACGCATCCCGTTCTTCCTTATTGCGGAGATTGGGCACCTTAAAGGGAACGTTTCCGCCGACAATGGAACGGTAACCGAGGATACCGGGAGTGCACATATCCACCGCATCGTATACGTTGATGGAGGCATCCACGGCATTTTCGTCCCCTAAAATGGAACGGACAAAGTAGTACGTCGTATAGTAGTCCGAGCCTTCATGAAGGGTTTTCGCTGCCTCGGGGATAATGGGCGCAGGTGCATAAGTCTCATAAGTACCTCTGCCGTTGCCCTTGTTTCCTTCAATATAAGCGAAAAGGTTTCCGTCGCCCATATCCTTCATGGCACCCTCTTCCCCGTTCAGCTGGAACATGGGAACTTCATCGTAAACGTGCTTCAAATTTCCCTGAACGCTTTTCACAACGGCACCGTTGTTCATGGTCAGCATCAGAATCCCTGCCGAACCACCGCCAAAGCCGTTTCGTCTCATGAAATCAACGCTGCGGGTCTCCATGCCGGTAACCTGAACGGGACGAAGACCCGTCATCTTCATCATAGGACCGATGGAGTGTGTGCAGTAGAAGGTAGAGGACATTTGGTTTCTCCAATGATTCTTCTGTCCGTAGGTAATCATGGGCCAGATGCCGGAGCAGTCGTGGATGTATTCGCATTCCCCATACATCAGTTCACCGATATCGCCGCGGAGATAACGCTTCCGCATTTCCCAACGGACGGGAGTATAGCAGTAATTCTCCGCATAGGAGTAAATCTTGCCGTTTCTCTCCACCGCTTCAATCAGTTCCACCGCTTCCTTCATGGTCGCACAGGTCAGACACTCGGTCATAACGTGGCGTCCGCTGTCGAGGAAACGGATGGCGTAGGGAACGTGTTCATTGGCATAATTGGCGATAATCACCCCATCCATGTCGTGACGGAAGAACTCCTCAAAGTCGGTATAGTACGCAATGTTGTAAAGCCCTGACGCTTCCGCATCCTTCTTTACTCTGTCCAAAAGGGACTGAACCTTATCACAGATCGCAACAATCTCCGCCTCTTTATCATCAAACAACTGTCGGATCGCATCTCCGCCGCGACCGGCACCGAATACACCGATTTTTATTTTTGCCATAGTTATGACCATTCCTTTCCTTCTGTAATTCTGTTTCAGATGAAAAATCCTTCAAAAAAGGGTTTAGTGGAATAAAAACCCTGAAAAAAGTCTTTATTCCACCAAAACTCATGAGTTATTTCGATAATCAGCCGTCTTCGCCGTCCATCCACTTCTTGCGAACCTTCTCGAATACTTCGTCGGGAATGGGTTCGTTGTTGTAGATATTGTTGGAAACGTACTGGTCTCCTGCAATGTGGGGGAAGGTGCAGAGTGTGTCGTTTCTGTATGCGTCGCGTTCTTCCTTGTTGCGGAGGTTGGGCACCTTGATGGGAGCGTTGCCTTCCACGATGGAACGATAACCGAGGGTACCGGGAATGCACATATCAACAGCGTCGTAAACGTTGATGGAGCGTTCTCTTGCCACTTCGTCACCCAGAATGGAACGGATGAAGTAGTGTGTGGTGTAGAAGTCTGCACCGCCGTGACCGGACTTTGCTGCTTCTTCAATAACGGAAGCGGGTTCGTAAGTTTCAAAGTCGCCCTTGCCGTTGCCCTTATCGCCTTCGATATAGGTTGCGAGCTGACCGTTTCCGAGATCCTTCAGCGCACCCTTGTCACCGTTCAGCTGGTAGTTGGATGCATGGGTTGCGTGCTTCATTCCGAAGTGGAGGGACTTCATAACAGCACCGTTATTAAGGGTGATGATTTCCATACCCAGTGTACCGGAAGCGGTACCAAGCTCTCTCATGAAGGGCATGTTGGGTGTTTCAAATGCGGAAACCTGTACGGGACGGAGGCCGGTCATCTTCAGGATCGGACCGATGGAGTGTGTGCAGTAGAAGGTGGAGGGCATCAGGTTTCTCCAATGGTTTCTCTCACCGTAGGTGATCTGAGGCCAGATGGAGGAACAGTCGTGTACGTATTCGCCTTCCGCATACATCAGTTCACCGATGTCACCGTTGAGGTAACGGCGGCGCATTTCCCAACGAACGGGTGTGTAGCAGTAGTTTTCCGCATAGGAGTAGGTCATACCGGTGCGTTCAACCGCTTCGATCAGTTCAACCGCTTCCTTCATGGTCGCACAGGTCAGACATTCGGTCATGATGTGACGGCCGCTTTCCATCAGACGGATACCGAAGGGAACGTGCTCGTTTGCGTAGTTTGCAAGGATAACTGCATCCATATCGTGATTGATAAAGTCATCGAAGCAGGGATAGTATGTAACGTTGTAAAGACCTGCAGACTCCGCTTCCTTCTTGCATGCATCGAGAAGAGGCTGATACTTGTCACAAACCGCAACAAGCTCTGCATCGGGATGATTGAAGAGCTGATGGATGGCGCTCATACCGCGGCCGGCGCCGAACACGCCCACTCTAACTTTTTTCATTGTTTTTCTCCTTTTCTGTTTCAACAGAAATTTTTTTGTTTTTTTATCTCCGCAGGATGTCTCAACATCTGCATACGGATTTACCTTTATTTTACCACAAAAAAACGTTTCTGTTTATATCCTTTTGTCACAAACTTTTTGCGATTTTTTTGTGCATTGTGCCACAAACGCGTAAAAAAGACTGCCGCATATGGATTTCCCCCACACACGGCAGTCCCGGTTCTTGTATTTTATTCGTAATCGGGAAGAACAAGATCCTTCCAATTCTCTTTTGCATCCTTTGTGGAGCAAGGGAGGGTGATCCCCTCTCCGTTTTGATCGGGGAACGGAGTCAGCGCGTCGTCGCGGTACTTGTTCCGTTCTTCGGGATTGCGGAAATCGGGAATCTTGTAGGTTCTGCCGTTCTGGAGACAGCTTCTCCAGCCGAGAATGGCAGCGGCAGACATGGCACATCCGCGATACACATCAAAATAGGGTACGACATCCTCGTTCAGATACTTCACGAAGTAATAAATGATCCAGAAATCGCTTCCGCCGTGTCCTGCTTTGGAAGCTTCCTCCCCGTTTTCGGGCCATGCAGGATCGTAGGTCTGATTCTGCTCTTCTCCCTCGGGGGTAGTCCATTTGTGGTAGCGGACATTCAGGCTGAGTTCCCCGATGGTTCTGCCGCTTTCCACACTTCCGTTTTCACCGCAGACACGGTAGCCGCTGAGAGATGCATAAGAAGAGCATCCCGAGGCACGAAACATGGCACCCTTATCGGTCATGCAGGTCAGCATACCGAAAGAGTCCATATTGTGTCGGAAGTCGTTCATGGTCTCGTTGACCTCGGAATGAACGGCATGACCGCTGACAGAAACGATCTCGTGCTTGGTCATCCACATAAGGGGGGCGAGAGAATGGGTGGAATAATAGGTACGGGGCATCCACGCTCTCCAGTGGTACTTGGTAGGTGTGAGTTCCTTGAGTCCCTCTCTGGTATCCGTATGGTTGTATTCGCCTTCCGCATACACGATCTGACCCATTTTGCCTTCGCTGATCAGACGCTCTGCCTCAAAATACGGTGCCTGGAAGGGGTAGTTTTCCCCAAGCATATACTTCATTCCCGTCCGCTCCACGGTTTCGCAAAGGCGGACGCAATCTCGAAGTGTTACGGCTGCCGTACATTCGCTCAGCACATGAACCCCTGCTTCCATGGCGCGGATGGCATACTCGGCATGATCGTGGAAGAAGTTACAAAGGATCACACCGTCGATGCCGCATTTGATAAAATCGTCAAAATTATTGAATTTCAGGGCATTGGGACATTTTTCGGAAGCCAAATTTAAATACTCCTCATCACAGTCGCAGATGGCATAAACCTCCGCATCCGCAAGACTATTGATGTTGTTGATGGACCCCTTCCCACGGCGTAAACCGAAAATACCGAGCTTTGCAATTTTGCTCATATCAACACCTCACAAAACCGATCATCTTAAATCAGTCCCTTTTCTTTCCAATCCTTCTCTGCATTCGCATAATCTTCTTCGGCAGGATGATAGTCGGGATGGCTGCAGCAGGGCATGGTTGCCTTGCCGTTTTCATCCGGGAAAGGAGACTCGGTGTCGTTTTCCCACATCTTTCGGTCTTCTTCCTTGGTGAAATCGGGAACCTTGTATTCCACACCGTTGTTGTAGCTGCTGCGGAGAGCAAGGATGGCAGCTGCGGACATGGCAACAGAACGGTAAACATTGAAGAAGGGTTCCTTATCTTCAAGGATGTACTTGGTGAATTCTTCCGCTACCCACCAGTCTCCGCCGCCGTGACCGGCCTCGCGGATCTTTGCGTTCTTTTCATCGTCGTCGAACCACTTTGCCTCTTCGGAGCAGCAGGTTTCTTCTCCATCGGGTGTATTCCAGGAGTCGTACTGAATACGGACTTCATCGGAATCGCGGACGCACTGCATATTACCCTTTTCCGCACAGACACGGTACCACGTTCCGTGACCGCCCCATGCGGAGCAGCCTGTTACTCTTGCAAGGGAGCCGTCCTTCATTTCACAGAAAATAATGGAAGCAAGGTCACCGACCATGCACGCAGTACCCTTCAGGTTACCGGGTGCAAATACGGACTTGCAGTTTACCGCCTTCAGCTCGTTTCCCGTAATGTAAAGAATGGGAGCAAGGGCGTGGGTGATGTAATAGGGTCTGGGAAGCCAGTTTCTCCAATGGAGCTTTCCGGGGGAGAGATGGTTCTTTGTTTTCGCATCCACGGGGTGGTTGTATTCTCCTTCACAGTAAAGAGCACGGCCGAATTTGCCTGTATCGTAACGGCGCTTCATATCAATGCAGGGTGCCATAAAAGGATAGTTTTCCGCCAGCATATACTTGCAGCCCGTTCTTTCCACGGCACGGCAGAGGGCAACGCATTCCGCCATGGTCAAGGCAGGTGTACATTCGCTGAGGACATGGATTCCCTTTTCCATGGCACGGATGGCGAAGGGAACGTGTTCGTAGAAATAGTTGGCAAGCATGACCGCATCAAACAGTCCGCTTTCGATAAAATCGTCGAAGTTGTCGAACACGGTGATGTTCTTCTCCTCCACGATTTCCTTTACGTTTTCAAGAGACTTGGGATTGAAGTCGCACACCGCGGTGACAACGGAATCCTCACGGTTGCTGAACTGATGAACGTAGGTTGCTCCGCGAAGGGTACCCATAACGCCAACGCGAAGGATCTTTTTTTCTGCCATAATATTTTCTCCTTTCGGCTTGAAAAATCAGAAATTTCTGATATAATATTCTTATTGTTATAATATTCTTATTGTCCGTGACTGCGGCAAACACAAATCACGCCGCATTTATTTTACCACATTTTTTTGTTTTATGTCATGTACAAACATCACAAACTTCAAACGATTTTTTTGTTGATATACACCATTCAAATCCGTTCGGAAAGGAGGAACTGCCATGAAAGAAGATACCCTGTCAAAACTTTCGAAGAAATTAAACATCAGCAAATCCACCGTATGCAAGGCAGTCCGCCACTGCAGCGGTGTGGATTCCGAAACACGGCAGCGGATCCTTGACAACATGGATGAGGCTGATTTCACCAAAACCAACACCTTCCCCGTTTACGCCATCCTTCCCGACGTCCCCCAGTTTTTCTGGAAGGAGCTTTACCGAGGGCTTACCGACGGAGACAACCGACCACTGATCCCCGTGAAGTACAACGTCTACACCCGATGCACGGATGAAGCGGCTGTCCTCACATATCTGGACGAAGCGGAAAAAATGGACATCAAGGTACTGATCATCGCCGCCTATGTCACCCCCGAAATCAAAGCACGGTTAGAACGAATGATTGACCGTTGTCTTGTCATTCTCCTCACCGAAAATTTCGAGTTAAGAAACAGCTTTTTTATCGGTGCCGATGCCTATGCGGACGGGTATTCCATGGGAAAGCAATTCTTGGCGGAATACGCCCACCGACGGCTGATCTACTTTAAAGTCCGAGACAACTGCAACGCAGAAAAACGCCTGGATGGCTTTTTCCGTGCGGTGGAAGAAGCAGACCCAAAAATTCTCTCGTCTGCGGTTGAGGTAGAAATCGACAACGCGGTTTTCCGTGACCTGAAAATCCTCTCTTCCCGCCTCGCTTCCCTTCTCTCCCCCACCGTGGATCAAAGCTCCGCTTATTGTGTATAT
>JAZQUQ010000262.1:0-2730 GCA_045631365.1 Eubacteriales bacterium
GTTTCCCATTTAGAAACAGTTTGAAACGTAACATTCAGACACGATGCAAGCTGCTCCTGTGTCATATGATTCTTCTGCCTATATTCTTTTATTTTATCGCCTATGGATTTCATAATGGCGTTCTCCTTTGAGAATTTATTCCGTTCCGGTTCGGTGACTTTATTATAACAGAAAAATGTTACGAAAACAATAACGCATTTTTTGAACCAAACTCGAATTTGAAGTGAGTAAAGATTTCGTCAGTTCAAATCTATCCAAAATGCCTTTGCATTTATGGCTTTGCAAATAAATTTTGAACTGTAGGGGCGACCATTGGTCGCCCGCGGGCGTTCAATGAACGCCCCTACATTGTGGCAGTCCGAATCTCTCCACGGATTTGCTTCTGTGGAATTTATAATAAAAAATGCTTTTCGCCATAGCGAAAAGCTACCTTACTTCTTCACTATTCACTATTACCTCTAACCTTGCCAAAAATCTCCTCGGACGGATTTAGTGAAAAGTGAAGAGTGAAGAGTGAAAAGGTAAAAATCTCCCCGAACTTCGTCCGAGGAGATTTTTGGCTGGGGTAGCTGGATTCGAACCAGCGAATGCAGCAGTCAAAGTGCTGTGTCTTACCGCTTGACGATACCCCAACATACCCCATTATTATACCACAGGCAGTGCGGGTTGTCAAGTATTCCGCCGCCTTTTGACGGGGATTTCCCCGAAATCGCTGTGATTACCGACGATTCCGTAAAAATTCCGAAAAATCGTTGAAAAATTCGGGATTGTGTGATATACTGGACTTACCAAATTCCGTTTTTAAGGAGAAATCATATGAAGCAAGTTAAAGTTCAGCCCATCACCCGCGATGCGTTCGCTCCGTTCGGTGAATTCTACGATATGGGAAATCCCGACGGGTATCCCCTCTGCGGCGCTATCCATCAGTTCTATCCCGACCGTCTGACCACCACCTGTAAGGGCAGACTGGCATTCTCTCCCCTTGTAGTGAAGAAGCCCGAGTCCATGGTTATCACTCAGCAGGAATACCACACCACCACCGAGGAGCTGATTCTTCCTCTGGATGACGACATGATCCTTCACGTTGCTCCCGCATCGGGCGGCGCCATTGTGACCGATCACGCAAAGGCGTTCCTCGTGCCCAAGAACACCCTCGTAAAGCTGAAGGCTGCCGTATGGCATCTGGCGCCTCTGCCTGCAACGAAGGATCAGTTCACCGCGCTCATCATTCTGCCCGAGTGTACCTACGCCAACGACTGTCCCGTGGTCGATCTGCCTGCAGAGGAACAGTTTGAGATCGTGATGTGAGCGGTAGGGGAAAATACGAACCCTCTTGGCAAAAAATATAAAAAATCACCCCCGATGGATCGTGAAAATCTGTTGGGGGTATTTTTATGCAGTAAATTTTTGAAGAAGCCTTTTTAGTGATCCGAAATTGATACAAGTCGAATGTCGCAACAGCTCCCGCATTTTCCTTGGGAAAAAGCTCCGGAAGTTCCTCGTTTCTTCCGTCTTGGAGTGAGGTACGGTGCGGTTTTGTTATGTAAGCTGAATGGGGGAGACATCGTGAGAGGAACTCCCATTGCGTGTTCATAAGCCTGTCAATTCTATAAAAAGAAAAAATCCCCATCGGGGATTCTTTCTTTTTATGGAACCGGCGGGAGTCGCACCCGCGACCGAAACCCTATCCACGCAGCTTTCTCCGGGTGCAGACATTCTTTTAAATTCCCCTATGATTCGCCGGATGTCAGGCTAAGCACAGGGTAGCTTTTTTATGCATGACGGACTCAAAAGCAACCATCCGTTCACGTTCGCCGCTCATATGATGTCAAATGCCAAATAGGGGCATTCCCGAAATCGGGCAGCCCGGAGCCACGGCACTCTCCGGGGGGACATCGCCGCACTTAGGCAGCGAGTGCTACGTTATCGTTAGCGTTTAATTTAAGTTTAGGGATGATTTCAGAGGTTCCCCAACCTCTACCCGCTTACCGCACTTCAAAATCCCCGTCGAAACCTTTACGGTCCCACGTTGGTGCGTCCGTGGATTGGACACACCTCTTAAAGTGCATTGTTATTATATCACATTCCCTATGAAAGATCAAGGGGATATTTATGAACAATATTTTGGTTTCCTGCCGATTTTTGGAAGATTATTGCTGTTCAGTCAACATCTCTGCAAGGCTGACCCCGTTCACGGTAAGTCCTTCCACGGAGCAATTTTCAAAGACCGCATTCTTGAAGGTGCAGTTTGTGAAGCGTACACCCGTCAGATCCACATTTCGATAGTCGGCATCTACCATGTCAACACAACCGAAGGTGGTTTTGTTCATGCACAGACCGCCGAAATCTGTTCCTGTAAAGTTAATATCTGCAAAGGTTGCATCCGTCAGGCAAATGTTATGGAACGATGCACCGCCCAGATACAGGTTGTCAAACACAGCGTTGGGCAGGGAGGCATCGCGGAGGGAAAATGTGGGGTCTGATGTCTCTGCAGTCTCATCGGGTTCCCCAATAAACGTGACTGCATCCTCGAAGGGGTTCCGTTCCCGAAGGGATGTTTCTTCCTCTACGGTACCGATGGGGAGAACGATCACGGGGCGATGCTCGGCGGGAAGGTTGAGCGCATTCCGGAGGTCGTCTTCCTTGAAGGCGCCGATCCAGCAGCCTCCGTAGCCGAGGTCCGCTGCCGAGAGGAGCATATTTTCCGCCGCCGCTGCCGTATCCTGAATG
>JAZQUQ010000263.1:0-3209 GCA_045631365.1 Eubacteriales bacterium
AGCGTCAAACAGAATCACGGGTGAGATCGGTATGATAACGAGAGTGGTGTATGACATCACCTCAAAGCCTCCGGCAACGGTGGAGTGGGAATGAATATATAAATTGGGAGATAGATTTTTATGTGTGGAATAGTTGGTTATACAGGTTCTCAGGAGGCGGCTCCTATACTTTTGGAGGGGCTTAAAAAGTTGGAATATCGCGGATATGATTCAGCAGGCATTGCTGTACTCAACGATAACCTGATTGCTGTCAGCAAGGTTACCGGAAGGATTTCCAATCTGTGCGAAAGAACGGCTGACGGTAAGAATTGCCCTGGTACCGTCGGCATCGGACATACACGCTGGGCAACTCACGGAGCACCTACCGATATCAATGCCCATCCGCATATGAGCAATAACGGTAAGTTTGCTGTTGTTCATAACGGCATTGTCGAAAACTATATTGCTTTGCGTGAAGAACTGATACAGAAAGGTTATCGTTTTGAAAGCCAGACGGATACGGAAGTAATCGTGCATCTGATTGAGATGTACTATACAGGAGATCTGAAAAAGGCAGTCATTAAAACATCTGCAAGACTGCAAGGATCTTATGCACTTGGTGTCGTTTGTACTGACGAACCTGAAAAGGTGTATGTAGCGAAAGAAGCGAGTCCTTTGATTCTCGGTGTAGGAGTGGGTGAAAATTACTTTGCCTCCGATGTTACAGCGTTGGTTTCCTATACAAGAAATGCGATATATATGGCCGACGGTGAGTTTGCGGAAATCACGCCAGACTCCATAACGGTTTTTAACCCTGCCGGTCAGCCTGTTGAAAAGAAAATCAGCCGTATAACTTGGGATATTCAAGCAGCAGAAAAAGGCGGATATGAGCACTTTATGCTCAAGGAAATCATTGAGCAACCAAGAGCAGTCAAAGCAACCATTGCGCCGAGAATCAAGGATGGAGAGATTATTCTTGATGAAACCGAGCTCACGGCCGACTATCTGGAAAGCATCAACAAAATTGTCATTACTGCCTGCGGTTCAGCATATTACGCCGGGTGTGCAGGTAAATATGCGATTGAAAAGCTGTGCCGGATTCCCGTTCAGGTCGAATTAGCAAGCGAGCTGCGTTACAACGATCCGCTTATTGACGAGCATACACTATTGATCGTGTTATCTCAGTCCGGTGAAACTGCCGATACCATAGCAGCAATGAAGGAATGTAAAAATCGCGGAGCAAAAACGCTGGCAATAGTCAATGTTGTTGGCAGTACAATAGCAAATACGGCAGACCATATACTTTATACCTGGGCAGGTCCGGAAATTGCCGTGGCCACGACCAAGGGTTATACCACACAGGTTTCGGTTTTATATTTGTTCGCCTTGTATGCGGCTAAAAAGATGAACCGTATTGATAACGAGCTATATATTACCCTTTTAGCAGCCTTAAAGACATTGCCTAAGAAAATTCAGGAAGCACTGGATATGAATTCGGCAATTCCAACCTTGGCAAAAAAGTATCACGCTGCAGGATCAATGTTCTTCATTGGTCGCAATACCGATTATGCAGTAGCACTTGAAGGTGCCCTGAAAATGAAAGAAATATCTTATATTCATGCGGAATCTTATGCGGCGGGCGAATTGAAGCACGGAACGATTGCTTTGATAGAGGAACATCAACCGGTTATTGCCCTGTGCTGCAACGAAAACATTATGGAAAAAACCATGAGCAATATTGTTGAGGTAAAAGCAAGAGGTGCTGAAGTTCTGGCTGTTACCTTTAAGGATAATCAAAAAATCGTATCATTGGCCGACGATATGATCTATGTGCCGAAAACGGAGACTGTTTTCACGGCAGCAGTAGAAATTGTTCCGCTGCAGTTGCTTGCATATTACGTTGCCAAGGAAAACGGTTGTGATATAGATAAACCGAAAAATCTGGCAAAATCGGTTACTGTTGAGTGATCGGTTGGAGGTGAAGAAAAATGACGAAATATATATTTGTTACAGGAGGCGTTGTATCCGGTCTTGGTAAGGGTATCACCGCCGCCTCTTTAGGAAGATTATTAAAAGCACGCGGTCTCAAGGTTGCCGCACAGAAGCTGGATCCGTACATCAATGTTGATCCCGGTACAATAAGCCCCTATCAGCACGGCGAAGTATATGTTACCGAGGACGGAGCCGAGACTGACCTTGATCTCGGACATTACGAACGTTTCATTGATGAAGATCTTAATAAATACTCCAATCTCACCACCGGTAAGGTTTACTGGAACGTACTTAATAAGGAACGCCGTGGTGAATATCTCGGTTCGACAGTACAGGTTATTCCTCACATTACAAATGAAATCAAGGAATTTGTTTACAGCGTGGGTAGGAAAACAAACGCAGACGTGGTTATTACCGAAATCGGCGGAACAATCGGAGATATTGAATCGCAACCATTTATTGAAGCGGTACGCCAGATTTCTCTTGAAGTTGGCAGAGAAAACAGTCTTTTTATTCATGTGACATTAGTTCCGTTTCTCAGAGGCTCGGATGAACATAAATCAAAACCTACGCAGCATTCAGTAAAAGAACTGCAAGGGATGGGAATCAATCCGAATATTGTGGTACTTCGTTGCGATGAGCCGTTAGAAGAGTCCATATTCAAGAAGATTTCGATGTTCTGCAATGTAAAGCCTGATTGTGTTATTGAGAATATTACTCTGCCGAACCTTTATGAAGCCCCATTGATGCTGGAAAAATCGAACTTTTCTTCGGTTGTTTGCCGTGAACTTCATATTGATGCACCCAAACCCGACCTTGCGGAATGGACGGCAATGGTAGAGCGTATCAAGGCAAGACCGCACTATGTCGATATCGGTCTTGTGGGCAAGTACGTAGGACTGCATGATGCATATCTTTCGGTAGCGGAGGCACTTCGCCACGCCGGATATTATTATAACACCCATATACGTATTCATTGGATCGATTCCGAAGAAATCACGGCTGAAAATACCGATGAAATACTGGCTGGTCTTGACGGTATACTTGTGCCCGGAGGTTTCGGCAGCCGTGGAATCGAAGGTATGATCCTGGCGGCTAAATATGCAAGAGAAAAGAATATCCCGTATTTTGGCATCTGCCTCGGTATGCAAATTGCCGTGATTGAATACGCGAGAAATGTTCTCGGCATCAAGGACGCAAACTCCGGTGAGTTTGACGAGCTGTGTAAGCACAAGGTT
>JAZQUQ010000264.1:0-1701 GCA_045631365.1 Eubacteriales bacterium
AGCAGACAAAAGGGCGATCCGCCCAAACCTATACAGAAGGAACGGACAGAACCATGAAACGGAACAAACCCATCAAAAATATTGTGATTTTCGGCGACAGCTACTCTACCTTTGACCAGTGGGTACCCGAGGGGTACGGCATTTGGTACTCCGAAGAATACAAGCCCGAGACCGACGTTTTCAAGGCGGAAGATACGTGGTGGCACGGCCTTTGCACCGAGCTTTCCCTGAATCTGGTGCGGAACGACAGCTGGTCCGGCTCCACCATTTGCTACAGCGGCTACAACGGCGACTGCAGCAAGACCAACTCCTTCATCTACCGCATGGAGAAGCTGGCGGAGGAAGGGTTCTTCCGCGACAACGCCATCGATACCGTGTTCCTCTTCGGCGGCACCAACGACTGCTGGTCGGGAGCACCCCTCGGTGAGCTGCAGTTCGAGGATTTCAAGAAGGAAGACCTCTTCGGCATCCGTCCCGCCGTTTCCTATATGATAAAGCGGCTGAAGGAGCTTCTCCCCGATGCCAATATTATCACCCTGGTAAACACGGAGCTGAAACCGGAGTTCGGCGAGGCGGTCCGTGAGATTTCGGAGCATTACGGCACGGCGTACTTTGCTTTCGACCACATCGACAAAACCGACAACCACCCCAACCGCAAGGGAATGAAGGAAATCAAAGACCAGCTGAAGGCGTTTTTGACGGAATAAACCATTACAGGATACCGCATCGGACTCCCTCCGAACGGTGTCTTTTTTTTCGCAAAATCCCGTCAGAATATCACAAAATTGTATAAAAATTTACAGAATCTTTAGCCCCGTTTTAAATTAACATAATATAATTATAAACTAGATATGTGTCGGGTTTAACCAACACGTTTTACGTCATGCAAAATCGATTTTTTCCATATAGTTCCACGTAGTTTTACGTAGTTTCACGTAGATGGAGGATAATTTATGAATCGTATTCCTCAGATCAATCAACTTTTTGAGCGGTTCCGACGGAAGCTGATGGCAGAGGCGGTGTGCAGAGGAGTCCTTATGGGGCTTCTTATCGGATTCGCCGCCGAGCTTGTTTTTTTGACCGTGATGCACCTCGTTTCCCGTGATCCGGGATGGATTTGGATCGGGGTGGTGTTTGCCGGCCCCTTCGTTCTTGCGTTCGGACTCTTTTTCGGACTTGCCTATTTCCCAACCCTCCGCCGCGTGGCAAAACGGATTGACCAAGCGGGTCTCAATGAGCGTGCGGGAACCATGCTGGAGTTCCGGGATCAGGACTCCGTGATCCTCGAGCTGCAGCGAACCGATGCCATGGCGAGAATCAAGAACTTGGAGCTTTCTGCCGTCCCCTTCCGCATTCCCGTGAAGATTGCGGTGGCGGCTTTGGTGGCGGCGGCCCTTTCCGTAGGCGGGATGTTTGTCCCCTACGATATCATGAGCATGCTCCGTGCGGAGGCGTCCGATATCAGCCGTGCGGAAGCGGAAATGATCCGTACCCTTTTTGAAGAACTCCGCCGTACTACAGACGAAGCGGAGGTTGCAGACGAAGTGAAGGAATCCCTCCACGGCGTTATCGACGAACTGGAAGACAATCTTTCCCACGCCGAGGGTGAATTCGACAAAGCCGCTTTCCTTTCTCAAGCGGAAGACGGCGTTCGGGCGATCATCGAACCCGAACTTGCGAAAGAAGACACGGATGCTGACG
>JAZQUQ010000265.1:0-10222 GCA_045631365.1 Eubacteriales bacterium
GCAAGGTCGCTTTCCTTTGCTGTGTTGAAGTCGTAGCCTCCTCTGCCGTGGGTGTGGATGTCAACCAAACCGGGCATGATGTACTTTCCGGTGCAGTCGATGATCTCCCAATCGGCGGAGATGGGGAGGGCTTCGTTTGTTACGTCGGTGATGATGCCGTTTTCGGTGTAGATATCTGCCGCAGTAAAGGATCTATGGCAGGAGGAGTAAACCATTGCATTTTTGAATACCGTTTTCATAGTGAACCTCCGTGTATATATATCATAGATAGGTTGTTTGTTAGTATTTGTTCGTATTACTACATTATAACAGAAAAACGCCTTTTTTACAAGACGTTTTTGTTGTATAAATTTTACGTTTATTATGAATTCGGTCGCTTTTTTCTTCGGCAGATGAGACAAAAACAGGGGATTTCTGCGAATATGCACAGCGTTTGGGTCAATCCCCGTTGATTTCGTTATAAATCACGCTCTTTGCGACCCCTCTTGCTTTGGCGCAGGCTTTGATGGCATCCATTTTGCTCATCCCTCCGTCCATGAGGAGGGCAACGTGCTCGGCGATATCCTCGGGATAGGCGGCTTTCACGGCTTTGCCCTCGGGACAGCCTTCCACCACAAGGACGTACTCTCCCTTGGGGGCTTTTTCTTCGTAATATGCCATGGCATCGGCGAGGGTGGTGCGGAGAACTTCCTCGTTCAGCTTGGTGATCTCGCGGCACAGGGTAATCTTTCGCTCCCCGCCGAAATATTCCGCGAAATCCGCCAGGGTGGTCTTCAGTCGGTGGGGGGCTTCGTAGAAAATCATGGTCCGCTCTTCCGTGGAGAGTGCGGTGAGCCGTTCTCTCCGTTCATTTTTGGCGGTGGAGACGAATCCCTCGAAGGCGAAGCGGCCCGTGAACAGCCCCGACAGGGTGAGGGCGGTCACCGCGGCACAGCACCCGGGGATGGAGGTGACGGGGATTCCTTTTTCCGCACACAGGCGAACGAGATCCTCACCGGGGTCGCTGATGGCGGGTGTTCCCGCATCGGTGACAAGGGCGCAGGATTCACCCGCAAGGAGCCGTTCGCAAATGACCTCGCCCCGTTCCCGTTTGTTGTGTTCAAAATAGCTGATCATGGGCTTGGATATGCCGAAACGGGACAGGAGGAGCCCCGAATTTCTGGTATCCTCGGCGGCGACGAAATCCACTTCCGAGAGAACCTTGATGGCGCGCTCCGAAAGGTCGGCAAGGTTGCCGATGGGGGTTGCCACAAGGTAGAGGGTTCCGCCCATGGTCTGATTTTTTTCTTCCTTTGTGATGTTTTTCTTCTTCGGACAGCTCATGTGGTTCACCTATCTCAATCAAATAAAAATTCAAGGGAGCAGTTCTCGTACACCCGATCCAATTCGGGGGTGTACACCTGCTTTTCTTTGTCTCGGTAGATAATCAGGGGAGGGGACTGAATGAGGGACGGCTTTGCACCCTTTTTGGCTTCCACCAGAATGAGGCAGGGCTTGTCCTTTTCCGAGGGATACACGGTGATCATCCGCTTCGGCTCTAAATTGGCACCGTGGAGGGCGGCAAACAGCTCTGCCATGCGGTCAGGGCGGTACACCACGTAAAAGAGACCGCCGAACTTCAACAGTCGTGAGGCAGTGCGGCAGAAATCGGCGATGGTTCCGTTCAGCTCCCGCCGTGCGATGCTCATTTCCATGTTGTCGTTCTGCTTTCCGCTGTCGTCCCTCATGTACGGCGGGTTGGAGAGAACCGCGTCCGCTTCTCCCCCGATCCCATGGGGTGTGAGGTTCCGCACGTCGTCGTGGATCACGGTGATTCGGTCGCTCATGCCGTTCCGTTCCGCATTCCGACGGATGATGTCGGCGTAAACCTCCTGAATCTCAGCGGTGTAAAAATGACGGTACTTCCCCCGACCCATGCAGAGAAGGGGAATCACCCCGCACCCGCCCCCAAGCTCCACGCAAACCCCGTTGGGATTGGGACGAACGAACGAGGCAAGCAAATACGCATCCGTGCCAAAAGTAAGCCCACCCTTCCGCTGAATCAAAGTAAGGCTGTCGTTAATCT
Organism: Eubacteriales bacterium; assembly: GCA_045631365.1. Lineage (GTDB taxonomy): Bacteria > Bacillota > Clostridia > Oscillospirales > CAG-272 > UMGS1696. The sequence goes on from JAZQUQ010000265.1 coordinate 2,066, forward strand.
GATCAATTCTTTCTTCCAAGTCTGTATACTCCACAGCTATGGGGAGACGTTAGGGACCCTTTTTGAGAAAAGGGTCCCTAAAACCCCCCAAAAACTTTTCAACAATTTATAAAATTTAGGATGGTGTATGGTGTTTTTTACGAAAAAATTTAGGATGTTCTAAAGATTTATTGCCCCATGTCCAAAGGTTTTTGAAAAGTGGGGGGCTTGGGGGGAGGAAAAGCTTTTTGCAAAAAAGTTTTCCGCCCCCCAAAACCCTCACCCAAACCAAGGTGCCATAAAACTACAGGGAGGATAGTGTTATCCTCCCCGTAATTATGTTTTTGTTATCCTCAGAATTATTCAGCCTGGGGAGCTTCTACAGGGCATACGCCTGCGCAAGCGCCGCAATCGAGACATGTGTCTGCGTCGATAACGTACTTGCCGTCCTTTTCAGAGATAGCCTCAACAGGACATTCGGAAGCGCAAGCGCCGCAACCGATGCAATCGTCAGAAATCTTGTATGCCATGGAAATACACCTCCGTTAAAATAGTTTGTTCTATTCTATCACATCTTTCGTGAAAAGGGAATAGCTTTTTGAAAAATTTTTTCGATTTTTTGAAATTTTATTGTTTTTGATGCTTTTCGCCGCCCTTGTCACTCTTGTCGGCTTTGTCTTTGATCTTGGTCACGTCGTCTCGGTGGTAGGCCTTGACGGTTTCCGCGCCCTTTTCCTGGATTTTTACCTTAATAAATCCCGTGAGGGGGCTGGTTTCGCACACCACACCCACGCCGTCAGCGGTCTTCACCACGGAATCCACGGGGGGCGTGCGGCGGATTTCTTCCTCATAGGTTTCGTGCTCGTAGCGGAGGCAGCACATCAGCTTGCCGCAGGTGCCCGAAATCTTGGAGGAGTTGAGGGAGAGATTCTGCTCCTTCGCCATCTTGATGGAAATCTGCATAAAGTCCTGCAGGAAGCTGGAGCAGCAGAAGGGGCGTCCGCAGATACCCAGTCCCCCGATCATCTTCGCCTCGTCGCGGGTACCGATCTGACGGAACTCGATGCGGGTGCGGAAAATGGAGGCAAGGTCCTTGGCGAGATCACGGAAGTCCACACGGCTTTCCGCGGTGTAGTAAATGATCAGCTTGCTGTTGTCGAAGGTGTATTCCGTTTCGATCAGCTTCATGGGAGGCTCGTGGGTCTTCAGCTTCTCCTGACAAACGGGGAATGCGTCCTCTTCCAGCTGCTTGTTCATGGTGTAGCGGTCGATGTCGTCCCTTGTGGCGATGCGGAGGACGGGGCGGAGGGGGGGAACCAGAGATGCGGTGGGAACCATGCGGTTCTTGGCTGCCACAAAGCCGAATTCCATGCCCCGTGCGGTTTCCACCACCACGCAGTCGGTCTCGTTGACCTTGAAGCCGCAGGGGTCGAAGAAGTACACCTTGCCCGCTTCCTTAAAGCGAACACCGATAATTTCGGTCATATCGCCCCCAATGGGAGCGGGGATTGTCTTTTCTGTATCGATCATGATGATTGCCTTTCTTGCAGGAAATTACTTGATTTTATCTTTGTTTAAAGCCAGCTCCGTCAATGCGGTGGGGACGGAACCGTTCATTGCGATGGTCTCCGCGGTCTGACGAAGGAGAGAATAAAGCCCGATCAGCCGCTTGGGGGAGAGACGGAGGCTGTCCTTTGGGATGCGGTCTGCCGACAGATAAAAGAGGAGATTGTCCTCCTCCCCTTTGGAGGAAGCGAGAACGTCGCGGATGGCGGTCTGGGTCAGACAGAGGACGGAAAGGACGGCTTCGCGATCGGTGGGCATACTTTCGCCCATAAATTCCAAAAGCTCAGAGGGACGCCGTCGGTCGGTGAGAGCCTCTGCCAGATCTGCGGCAAGGCGGCGGTGCTCGGTGACCTCCCCTTTTTCCGAGAGAAGGGTCAGCGCCTGTCCGATGGCGCCGTCCGAGAGATACGCCGCTTCCGTCAAACGGTCCTCACTCACCCCTTTGGTTTCGGGAAAACGCCCCGATTTCAGGTGCTGAAGGACAGTTTTCGGAGAAAAGGACTCCATGCGGACGGTGGGAGCGCGGCTGCGGATGGTTTCAAGAAGCCCCGAGGAATGGGTGGTGAGAAGGAAAAACATGACGTATTCCGGCGGCTCCTCCAGGGAAAGAAGGAGCGAATTCTGCGCCTGCACCGTCATCAGCTCCGCATTTTCGATGACGTAGAACTTTTTCTCACCGTCGTTGGGGGTCACGTACAAATTCTGCTTCAGATTACGGATGGCTTCCACGCCGATGCTGGCTTTTCCGTTGAGTGTTACATAGGTCACGTCGGCGGAGAGGTTGTTGAGAATCCGATGGCAGGTGGGACAGGTTCCGCAGGGGAGCGGATGAACGTGACTGTCACGGTTTGCACACACGGCGGAGGCGGCAACGAGACGTGCAAGGAGATGCTTTCCGCTTCCCTCCGACCCTTCGATGATATAGGCGTGGGCGCTTTTGCCCTGTGCCGCGTCTACGGCAAGATTCTGTTTGATTGTGCTGTTCCCGAGAAGATCGGGAAAAATTTCTCTGCCCATAGACCTCTGATCCTCAAAAAAATGATATTCGGAAATTCATCCAATTTTATTATAGCATAAAAACCTATGCCCTGTCAAATCTAATCTTGAAGAAACATGAGGATAAAGGAAGATAATTTTATGTTTATTCGGTCAATCAAGGAATTTATACGAAAATATCCCGCTTTTGCGCTTCTTTTTGCCGCGGCAGAGCTTGGTTTGTGCGCGGCGTTTCTGTTGGTGATCCTTCGGCAAGACCGCGCCCTTCATCGGATTCGGGATTCGGCGGAAAAACGGGCGGAGGCGGTGTTCCGGTCGGAATGTCACGGGATGGACGGGATTTTGGAGGACGAAACCCTCAGCGACGACGGAAAGCGGATGCTCCTCTACGGCAAAATTCAGTCGGCGGCGGAGGCACTCTGCGGCACGGGCTACGGGGAGGATATCAAGCGGGGGGTTACGGAGGCGCTGAACGGGATTTCCCGTCATCTGCTCGCCATGGACGGGGCGTTGTCGGAGGAAGAGCTTGACGTCCTCCGTCTCCTTGGGGAAGGAAAGAGCGGGGAGGCGTGCCGAAGGGCGGCGGAAACGGGAATCACGGGGCGAACGGTTTCGGTGGAGGCGGAATCGGCACTTCCCATCCCCCATGAAGCGGCGGGAAACGAAAAAAAACGGCGGGATACTGCCAACCGTCTCTTTGGAGTCCGCGGGGTTCTCAAGGAAACGGGGAGCAGCGGGGCGACGTATTCCTGCAAGAACGCCTATGCGGTGATCCACGGGGAGGAAGGCTATCCGCTGGAGGGGGCGTATTGTTCACGGGAAAGGGAGCCGCGATACACCACGGAGGAATGCACCGTATTGGCGAAGAAATTTCTGGAGGATTTTTACCCGAGAAAGATTGTCCGCCGCCTCACCGAGATCACGGAACGGGACGGAGGGGATTACGGGGAGGTGACCTTCACGGATGGCGAGGCTTGGGTGACGGTGCGGATCGGCAAAGGAAGCGGGAGGGTGATTCTCCTTCAGACGGCGGGCTTGGGGTGAGTGGGGCGAAAAAACAAAAATCCCTTGTATTTTTCCGTCCTCTGTGGTAGAATAGAGACAGAAATACAAGGGATTCGGAAAGGAGAATCACAATGGCTACACCTCATATCAAGGCGGAAAAAGGGGACTTCGCAAAGACCGTGATCATGCCGGGAGACCCGCTACGTGCACAGCATATTGCGGAGAATTATCTCACCGACGCACTTCTCGTCAACAACGTGCGTGGGATTCGGGGGTACACGGGCACTTATAAGGGGGAACGGATTTCCGTGATGGCAAGCGGCATGGGTATGCCCTCCATGGGGATCTACAGCTATGAGCTGTTCCACTTCTTCGACGTGGAAAATATCATCCGTGTAGGCTCGGCGGGTGCCATGCAGGCGGACGTGAAGGTGCGGGATCTGGTGTTCGCCATGAGTACGTCCACCAATTCCAATTATATGGCTCAGTACAATCTGCCCGGGGTTTATGCTCCCACCGCGTCCTATCAGCTCCTCAGCCGTGGGGTTTCGACAGCGGAACAGAAGGGGTTTTCCTGCCACGTGGGCAGCGTGCTGACCTCCGATACCTTCTACGACGACGATCCCGATGCCAACGCAAAATGGCGGAAGTTAGGTGTCCTGTGCGTGGAAATGGAGACCGCCGCCCTCTACGCCAACGCCGCCCGTGCAGGGAAGAATGCTTTGGCAATCCTGACCATTTCCGACAGTCTCATCACGGGAGAAGCCCTCGACAGCGACGAGAGACAGCTTGGCTTCGGAAAAATGATCGAGCTGGCGTTGGATCTGTCGGTTGGATAAAAAAAGCGGGAGGAATGCATCCTCCCGTTATTTTTGTATCAAATTCACCCGCAAGAACCTCACGATTCTTTGGACTCGTCATCCTTCACGTATTCTATGATGTCGGAGAGGGTGCAGTCCAACGCCGTGCAGATTCGATCTAAAATATAACTGTCAAAGCGAACCACGCGGTTCTTGTAGTAGCGGTCGATGGTTTGGAATTTGATCTCGGTTCGCTTGGCTAACTCATATCGGGTTATGCCTCGCTCGGCAAGGTATTTGTCAATGGTTAATCGAATCACGTGCATCCCTCCTTTGGTATCTATTTTATCGGATATATACCCGATTGACAATCTCTCTTTATTGGTATATACTTATATAGGTATATACTCGGGAGGAGGGAACTATACGATGAAATTATTGATTGCGGGGTCGAGGAGTATTACGGAGTTTGATTTGTCTCCGTATATTCCGCCGGAGGTTGATACCATTATTTGCGGCGGGGCAGAGGGGATTGACATGATTGCGGAAGAGTATGCGGACGGGCAACGTCTTTCCAAGTATATTTTTCGTCCCCGTTACGATCGGTACGGACGCGCTGCACCCATCAAGCGAAATATGCAAATGGTGGATCTGGCAGATGCGGTTCTTATCATTTGGGATGGACGTTCCAACGGAACACGGTATACCATGGACTATGCGAAAAAAAAGAACAAGCCGGTAACCATTGTCCGATTTGATGGAGGGAACGAGGACTGAAAAAGCGGGAGGAATGCATCTTCCCGTTATTTTTGTAAATATACACTTTGCGGCACGAAAAAAGGAGACCTTGCGATCTCCTTTTTGTTATTTCATTTTACCAGCCGATGGGGTAAATATCGGGCATCATGCTGTGGCGGAAGAGGTAGATGGCGTCGTCGATGTCGATGCATCCGTCCCTTGTGAAGTCGATGCTGCCGGGGTAGTCGATGGGGTAGGCGTTGGGCATGATGGTGTAGCGGAAGAGGAGGATGGCGTCGTCGATGTCCACATAACTGTCGCCGTTGATGTCGCCGAGGAGGTAAGATGTAACGGAGTCCTCATCGGGTTCGGGCTCGGGTTCGGGATTGTCGTTATCCAACGGCACGAAGTTGAGTCCATTTTTCTTAGCGTAGGTCTTGGTGGTGGAGTCGCTGTAGCCGTAGAGGGTTAAGTTATCGGAGGCAGATCCGAATACATCCTTGCCATACGTTATACTACGCGCCAGCACGGTGACACTTGTGAGACTTGAGCATGAATCGAATGCAGAGTCCCTAATGTAAGTAACGCTGTCGGGGATGGTCACGCTTGTGAGGCTTGTGCAGTTACGGAATGCATAATCCCCAATGTAAGTAACACTGTCGGGGATGGTCACGCTTGTGAGACTTGAGCATGAATCGAATGCATACCACCCAATGTTCGTAACGCTGTCGGGGATGGTCACGCTTGTGAGGCTTGTGCAGTTACGGAATGCATAATTCCCAATGTAAGTAACGCTGTCGGGGATAATGATGCTTGTGAGACTTGAGCATGAAAGGAATGTAGATGTCCCAATGGAAGTAACGCTGTCGGGGATGTTGATGCTTGTGAGACTTGAGCATGAAGCGAATGCAGATTCCCCAATGTTCGTAACGCTGTCGGGGATGTTGATGCTTGTGAGGCTTGTGCAGTTACGGAATGCAGAATTCCCAATGGAAGTAACGCTGTCGGGGATGTTGATGCTTGTGAGACTTGAGCATGAGGCGAATGCACACCACCCAATGTTCGTAACGCTGTCGGGGATGATGATGTTTGTGAGACTTGAGCATGAATCGAATGCATACCACCCAATGTAAGTAACGCTGTCGTGGATGATCACACTCGTAAGTCCTGTGCATTGTTTGAATGCAGAGTCGAAAATGTGGGTTACGCTGTCGGGGATGGTTACCGTTGTGAGCTTTGAGCAACAGTAGAACGTAAATTCCCCAATGGAAGTAATGCGGTCATCGATCGTCAGGGTTAAGATGGATTCTCTGTAGGGATACCACGGTGCGTAGTTGTTGAATGTATTATAATAGTCACGCATAGTCCCTGTTCCTTCAATGACCAGTTCACCGTCGACGTAGAGTGTCCATTTCAGGTTGTCACCGCAGTTTCCGCATGCGAGAACTTCACGTTCTGTATACAGTGCCACGAAGTTTATACCTTCTTTTTCAGCATAGGCGGCGGCAGTGGAGTAGCGGTAGCCGTAGAGGGTGAAGTTGTCGGGGAGGCTGTGTAATGCGTATAACGCCCAGTATGTATTAAAGGCAAGGATCGTCACGCTTTGGAGATTGTCACAGTTTCCAAATGCGCTATCACCAATGTTGATAACGCTGTCGTGGATGAACACGCTTTGGAGATTGTCGCAGTTTTCAAATGCGTAATTACCAATGTAGATAACGGTGTCGGGGATGTTATAGGAAGAGCCTGCCTTATTATCGGGGTATTTAATCAGTTCTGTTTTGTCTTTGTTAAACAATATCCCTTCTTCGTCTGAAGAATAGTTGGGATTGTTTGGGTCGACAGAAAATGCAGTAAGTGCGGGGCAGTCTGTGAATGCTCTTCCATTAATACGGGAAACACTGCTGCTGATGGTGACACTTGTGAGACTTGTACAGTTTTCGAATGCGTAGTTCTCAATGGTGGTTATGCCGTTAGGAATGGTGACGCTTGTGAGGCCTGTGCAGCCGGAGAATGCGTAATTTCTGATGTACGTAACGCTGCTGCCGATGGGGAGGTTTTTGAGGTTTGTGCAGTCCTGGAATGCTGCATATTCAAGGATCGTAACGCTGTCGGGAATCGTATAGGAAGTATCTGATTTGCTGCTGGGGTACTTAAGCAGTGCTGTTTTGTCTTTGTTAAATAAAACCCCTCCTTCGTCAGAAGAATAGTTGGGATTGTTTGGGTCGACAGAGAAGGTTGTTGGTGTGGGGAACGCATAGTCCCAAATGGAAGTAACGCTGTCAGGGATGGTGATAGTTGTGAGACCGGAGTTGGAGAATGCGTAGCCCTGAATGGTGGTAACGCTGTTTGGGAGGGTCACGTTTTTGAGGGCTGTACATCTGCTGAAGGCGGATTTTCCAATAACTGTAACGTTATCGCCGATTGTCAGGCTTGTTAGGGAGTCGCAGCAGGAGAATGCGTACTCTCCGATGGAAGTAACGTCATTGCCGATGGTGACGCTTGTGAGGGCGTAGGAATAAAAGAAGGCCTCTTTTCCGATGGAAGTAACGCCATCGCATATGGTTACGGTTTTCAGATAGAGTCGGTATGCGTACCATGGCATTGAATTCGGCGTGAAGTCCCACATATCCCCCGTGCCGTCGATGACAAGCTCACCGTCGGCGTACAAAACCCACGTGAGGTTGTCGCCGCATTCGCCCGAGGCTTTGATTTCGCGGGCTGCCTCCGCTTGGACGGCGTATTCGGCTGCGGCTTCTTCTGCCGAAACTGCGGTTGTGATTCCCGCAAGCATCAATGCCGCAAGGGTGGCAAACAGTAATTTTTTCATACGAACCTCCTGTATTGTGAGGATATAATATTACATCATTAATAGTATCATGCAAATCGAAAAAAATCAACCTTTTATGAGGGAAACCGTCCAAAAAGTTCAAAAATTTTTTGGTATGGCTTAAAAAAGGGGGTACTGGTCTTGGAACATGCTGTGGCGGAAGAGGTAGATGGCGTCGGCGATGTCGATCATGCCGTCCTTTGTGAAGTCGATGGTGCCGGGGTAGTAGATGGGGTAGATGTG
>JAZQUQ010000266.1:0-3725 GCA_045631365.1 Eubacteriales bacterium
AATCGGCAAAAAGGGTAGGGGGGATGCTGTATTTCGCCTGAATCACGTCGGGGGAGACGTACTGAATGGCTCTGCCGCTGTACTGCACGATCCACACGTTGTCCGATACAAGCTGGTAGTAATCCTTGTCCGTGGAGACGATGCCAAGCATTACGTCCTTTTCTCCCGTGTAGGTGAGAGCGTAGGAGGCGATCACGTCGTCCGCTTCCCAGCCGTGTACTTCCGAATAGGCAATCCCCATTTCGTCAAGGGCGCGGTAGATGTAGGGGAGCTGGGTAAAGGGGCATTCTTCTTCGCTCATGGCCGAATAATCGGGTCGGTTGGCTTTATACTCGGGATCAAGCTGCCGTCTCTCCCCGCAATCCTGACTGTCAAACAGAACGACCATGTGGGTGGGATGAATGCTGTTGATGATATTGCAAATCGCTCCCATGAAGCCCACAGCGGCGTGAACGGATTTGCCGTCGGTGCCGATGACGTGGTCGGGCATTCCGTAAAACATACGGAAAAGAAGATTATGTCCGTCTATGACAATGAGGGTGTTCATAGGAATCCGTACCTTTCTATGTTAAAATTCACGTGAATTACATTATAACACGAAAAAATGGGGATGTCAAACAAAAAATTGAAGTTTATTTACGATTGCAGGCAACCTTTTTCCAAAAAACGGTTGCATTTTATAAAAATTATGGTAAAATAATAGTAGACACATCTTTACTATTCATTTTGATAAACTGAATGTATCTTTTTATATGAAAGGATTACCATAATGGCGAACAATTACATCCTCAGCTGCTGTTCTACAGCCGATCTCGCAAAGGAACATTTCGAGAGCAGAGATATCAAATACGTTTGCTTCCACTATACTTTGGACGGAAAACAGTACAGCGACGACCTCGGTCAGTCCATCCCTTTTGACAAGTTCTATCAGGCAATGGTAGACGGTGCGGAGACAAAGACCTCTCAGGTGAACGTGGACGAATACGAAAAGTATTTCGAACCCTTCCTGGAAGCTGGGCTCGATATTCTCCACGTCACCTTGTCCGGCGGTATTTCCAGCTCCGTCAACTCCGCAAGAATCGCGGCAGGGGAAATGATGGAAAAGTACCCCGACCGCAAGGTGCTGATCGTGGATTCTTGTGCGGCATCCTCCGGCTACGGTCTCCTGATGGATAAGATGGCAGACCTTCGTGACAGCGGCATGGGTATGGATGAGCTTTACGCATGGGCAGAGGAAAACAAGCTGTTCATGCACCATTGGTTCTTCTCCTCCGACCTTACCTTCTTCGTAAAGGGCGGCAGAATTTCCAAGGCATCCGGCTGGTTCGGAACCGTGCTGAAGATCTGTCCCCTCCTCAACGTGGACTGCAACGGTAAGCTGGTTCCCCGTTTCAAGATCAGAGGCAAGGACCGCGTGATCATCGAGATCGTAAACAAGATGGAAGAATTCGCCGATAACGGACTTGACTACAACGGAAAGTGCTATATTTCCATGTCCGCCTGCGAAGAAGATGCCAAGAAGGTTGCAGAGCTTGTTGAAAAGCGTTTCCCCAAGCTGAACGGCAAGGTTCTGATCAACAACATCGGTACCACCATCGGAAGCCATACCGGCCCCGGTACCGTTGCCCTGTTCTTCTGGGGTCAAAAGAGAGTAGACTAAGGAGCGAAACGCCATTTCGGCGGACGAATGAAATATGCCTAAGATTAAAATTGAGTATACACCCAAAAAAGGAACTCCTTCCACCGTGGAGATTACTATGGAGAGAAAGAATCAGAAAAGAGACAGCATCAACGGTGCTGACTACAAGAGACTGATTATCAATGCAGCGGAGACCATCAAGAAAAACGAGCAGGAGATCAACGACCTGAACGTATTTCCCGTTCCCGACGGGGATACCGGCTCCAATATGTCCATGACCATCAGCAGCGCTGCGGAAGACCTCAAAAAGCTGGATTCCGAAGAGCTTGGCGAAACCGCTACCAAGGCGGCTTCCTCCATGCTTCGCGGTGCCAGAGGCAACTCCGGCGTTATTTTGAGCCTTCTGTTCCGCGGTATTTCCAAGTCTCTCTCCGGTGTCAAGGAAGCGGACGGTAAGGCGTGGGCAAAAGCGCTGAAGGAAGGCGTTATGTCGGCGTATAAGGCGGTGGATAAGCCTGCTGAAGGGACAATCCTCACCGTTGCACGCCGTTCTGCGGAACGAGCAGAGGAAGCTGCCGACGAAAACAACAGCGTGGAATACGTTCACGAGGCTGCGGTAAAGGAAGCGGAAGCCGCTCTCGGTGAGACCATTGAGCAGAACCCCGTGCTGAAGAAGGCGGGCGTGGTGGACGCAGGCGGTAAGGGCTGGCTCCTTGCGCTGAAGTCCATGCTGGCTTCTCTCCGTGGTAAGGACGAAACACCTGCTGAGGTGGATCCCGAATACACCGCGGCAGTTGTCCGTGATTCCGCACGTTTTGATGATTTCAATACAGAAGATATCACTTTCACCTACTGCACCGAATGCATCATCGACCGCAAGTGTACCGATCCCTCCGACGACCTTCGTGCCGCGCTTTCTGCCATGGGTGATAGCCTTGTGCTGGTGGACGACGAAGAAACCACCATTAAGATTCACGTTCACACCAACGAGCCTCTGAAAGCGCTGGAGCTTGCTTCCGCTTTCGGTGATTTCGTCAACGTGAAGGTGGAGAATATGCGGATTCAGCACACCAACAAGATGACGGAGCAGGGTGGGGAATCCGAAAAGGAACCTGCCTCTCCCGCCGTTCCCGCAGCTCCCGTGGCTCACACCGAACCCATGAAAAAGTACGGCATGGTTTCCGTATGTACCGGCGACGGCATCTCCGGCATCTTTACCGAGCTTGGCTGCGACGCCATCATTTCGGGCGGTCAGACTATGAACCCCTCCACAGACGACATTCTGAAGGCTGTGGAAAGCGTTTGGGCTGAAGTGGTGTTCGTATTCCCCAATAACAAGAATATTATCCTTGCGGCAGAGCAGGCGGCGGGTATTTGCGAGAAGAAGCTGATCGTAATTCCCTCCAAGTCCGTTCCCCAGGGTATTATGGCGATGATCCAGTTCAACCCCGAGGCGGAAACCGAGGAGAACACCGAGGTTATGACCGAAGCTCTTGCAGCGGTGGATACCATGGAGGTGACCTACGCGGCGAGAAACTCCAACTTTGACGGACTTGAGATCAAGGAAGGGGACATCATGGGTATGTACGGCAAGAAGATCATTTCCTGCGGTACCGACATGGATGCAGTTCTTCGGGATCTTGCGGCTCAGGCGGTGGAGAACGGTAAGGTTTACATCAATATCTATTACGGAAGCGACATCGACGAGGCGGCTGCAGAACACGCTGCGGAGATTTTCCGTGAGAAGATTGATCCTGCAGGCGGTTCCGTGGATATCACCTACGGCGGTCAGCCCATCTACTATTACTTGATTTCTGCCGAATAATCGTGTTTTTAGGAGCTTGTTTTTGCATATTTCGACAAAAATGATAAAATTGTGAAAAAAGTATTGCAAAACAGCGCATATTGTGTTATAATTATTCAAAATTTAATAGATTTACTGTATGAAGTTTGCAGAAGCATAAAATGTGACTGTAAGCAGACGGTGCTTTGAAGACATCCGTTCAATCGGAGGCCGAAGGTGCAATGCAGATACAAAGGTTCAATTCTGTTGAGTCCTTGATATCAGCAAAATCTCTCAGGCAAA
>JAZQUQ010000267.1:0-4863 GCA_045631365.1 Eubacteriales bacterium
CCCGGGATGATCTGAACTCCCTTCGTTTTCCCCTCCCCGAATTTGCGCCGTATCTCACTACCGACCCTTCCGAGATTCAGCGGAGACAGCTCATTTTTTCCGATCTCCTTCATCACCCGCAATTAACGGATTTATTGGAAGAATCCACAGCAAAGCTTGATGATCTTTCCGAAATGTGCAGAAAAATCGGTACTGCTGGCGGCACAAGCAATGAAACCATTCTCTATTCCCTCCTTGAGCTGCAATTCTACACGGAAACGGTACACCTGCTTTTCAAGGGCTATGGCTGTACGTTGCACTCCGACCTATTGAAGAACTTCTTTGGCACCATTGAGCAAATCCACAACGACAGACAATTTGATGTCCTGCAGAAGCTTCTTGATGAAACCCAAATCAAGCTTCGAAGCATCCGTTCTGTTACTGTGGGGGTAAATTTAGATGTACAGTTGAACGTGAGTGAGGCAGGGATCGTCTCCATCAATGACGAGGCGTGTGTTACTTCCTCTCCCCTCGGAAAGCTCTTCCGCAAGGAGAATCCGCCAAAGGATTATACCTGCATCGCAAGTGTGGGAATCCGAGAAATCGGCGGGCTTACGGACAAAAACCGCATCGCGCTGGATCAGAATTTCTATACCGCCATGAACGAGATTTTGAAACAGTCTCTACGGGGGATGAAACGGACAATGCTCGATACGGTTCTCCCATCCATCCGTTCTCTTTTATCCGTTCGGGATGAGCTTGCCTTTTTCGTTAAGGGGACTCGCTATCTTGAAAAACTGCAAAAGGGGAAACTGCCGCTTTCTTATCCCACTTGTGCCGCTGACACCTCGGTAAAGGATTTGTATAATCCTCTCCTTCTTGATAAGGCGACTCATGGGAGAATTGTTCCGAGCGATGTAACCTTGAACAATCATACGGAAATTTATGTACTGACAGGACCAAACAGCGGCGGAAAGACCGTATATCTCACCGCAATCGGTATCGCACAAATCATGTTTCAGCTGGGTTTTCCCGTGCCCGCACGCTGTGCCGAAATGCGGATTTATAAAACGGTTGTCACTCATTTCACCAAGGAATCCGCCAAATCCACGGAAAGCCGCCTTGCTGACGAAACGATCCGCCTGCGGGAGTGCCTCGGAAGAGTGACAAAAGACAGTCTGGTTCTTCTTGATGAGGTCTTTTCAGCCACTTCGGCCTATGACGCACGGATCCTTGCGGAGGCGCTTCTTGAATACCTTGCCAAAATCGGATGCAATGCTTTTTACGTCACCCATCTTCATGAGCTGGCGGTGAAAATCAAAGAAAACCAACTTTCCCCGTCAATCAAAGCCTTATCCGCCCAGATTTCAAACGGAAAACGAACCTACCGAATCACGGAATCCACACAAGAAGAAGGAAACACCAGCCTCGCACGAGATGTGGTCATCGAAAACGGACTTGGTTTCCTGTTTGAATAACAAAATACTCCAACAACAAAACGACCGACATTCCGCAAGGGATTGTACGGTCGTTTTTCCTATCACTCAATCATAACTCAGCGCATTGTTGAATTCCTCCGCCAATGCGTTCCACGTCATTCGGTCCACCGTGCCGGAACGGTTAGCCAGCCCATTGATCTCCTGAAACTTCCGCACCGCCTCAGCCGTTCCCCGATCGTAGTAGCCGCTGATGGGGACGTATCCGAAATCGTACAGCACATCCAGCGTATTCAACATGATCTGCAGGATGTACACGAGATCGCTCCGTTCTCCTCCCGGGACAACGGCATCTCTGTCCGTAGGAAACGGCCGGATTCCAAGGGGACTCTCCCCCAAAAACCGCAGCCGTTCGTATTCCGTGGAGATACGGTTCCACGTGGCAAGATCCACCACGCCCGTCACGGGGAGTCCGTTCTTCTGCTGAAAGGCACGGACCGCTTGTTCCGTTCCCTCCCCGTAGACGCCGCTGACACCTACCTCGTACGCCTCCTCCCCCGTCACAAGCCAGAGAAAACGGAGCATTTTCTGCAGATTCTCGATCTGCACCCGCTCGTCGGTTAAATTATATTCCATTCCCGCACCTCCTTATCTGCTCACAGTCCCGCCGAATTGCGTATCGGAGCCGTATTGCCCCTCCACCAGCGTTCGGTAGGTTTCCGCAATGGAATTCCACGTGGTGGACGCCACAATTCCGCTTGGCTCAATGCCGAAGAGGGACTGATACACCCGTACCGCGTTTGCCGTGGCGGGGCCGAACACCCCGTCTGCCGTGATTTTCGGAATCTCCGTATAGGTGTCCGATATCACGTTGAGATACTCCTGAATGGCACGGACGTCTTCCCCGCGGGAGCCGATGAGGAGGGGGATTCCGGGATAAATCCTTGTGGTAGTGCCGAAATAATTGGGCGGAAGGGAGAGAAGATACCCACGGTAGGCGTTGTACAGGGTGCGCCACGTAATAAGATCCGCCACGCCCGTTACGGGGAGGTCGTATTCGTACTGGAAATCCTCCAAGGAAGCACGAGTGGCGCTGCCGAAGATGCCGTCGATGACGGGTGGCCGAACCGCATTGTTGAACACGGATACAAAGGCAAGAAAATACTGCAGATCGCGGACGGGGGTTCCCGTGTCCCCCGTTTGCAGGACTTCGTTGAAAAGATCAGTCACGTCCCCCACGGGAATTCCCTCGGAATTAAGGTCGGCAAGATTCTTCACTCCTGCGTAAATCTGTGCGATGCGGTACCATGTGCCACGCCCAACGATTCCGTCGGGGGTCAGATTGAACGTCCGCTGAAACGCAAGAACCGCATCCCTTGTTGCTCCGTCAAACACCCCGTTTGCAGCAGGAATCTTCGGAATGGCGGGATAGTTTTTCGAAATACGGTTCAAGCGAATCTGAACGGTACGCACCGCATTGTTGATGGAACCGAGGGCAAGAGGAACACCGGGATAACTCTCCCCCAACCCTTCCACTGGGACGTCGGTGACAATGTCGATGTCGTCCCCGTAGTAATACTGCAGAATCTCGTAGGGGGTCAGCCCGTCGTTCGCCAGTTCTACCGTTCCCCATTGGGACAGCCCTTGACATTGTACCTCCACCCCGTCGCAGTACGCCGCAAACAACGGCTCCACACTTCCCCGCCGTCGGATGTAGCTGTTGAAAATATCGTCCACAATGCGGGAAATATTCTCGAAAATATCCCTCCCGTAGACGAAGGATTGGTCAATGGCGGTAGAGTTGGTGATATCGAAATCGTACCCGCGGCTTCTGTAGTATTCGGTGTAAATCCGATTGAGAACAAAGCTGATCTGAGCGTAAATATTGGCTCGGATGGCGTTCTCATTCCACGTGGGATAAATTTCACTGCTGGCTACGTTCTTTACGTAATCCGCAAAAGGGACGGTCACATTCCGCGCGGCTGAGTTGGGAGAGCCGAGGTGTACGGTCACCGTTTCGGGAATGGTGGGAAGAAACACATCGGGTGAGCTGCCGTTATTCATCCAAATCCCCCCCCTTCATAGTCTGATTGGGATAGCCCTGTCCCTGGAGCCCCGGTGCGTCGATGACCTCGTTGATCACCCTGTCCCCGCCGCCGTTTGTGAGATCGCTCTCCGAAAGGGGCTGAAGGCGGAATTGCTGAAGGGATACGATCCCCTCAAATACAGGGACGCCGATGCTTTCCGCGGAATAGTAATTCTCCTTAGTGACACGGACGTTGTAAAGGGTATAGGGGAATTCCGCCCCGGGGGACTGACTCTCCGATGCAGACACCGCGGGAACCGTCACCGGTGGGGTCAGCCCCGAGGAATCGGTCCGCAGAGAATAAAGAATGGGGGCGTCGTCCCTGTTGTAATCGGTGATGGTCACCACCGCCCCCTCCACGGGGAATTCACCCCCGCTGTTGGTCACTCGGACACGGATGTAGCCGATTGCATTGCTTTCCATATGAATCCTCCGTTATGTGGTAATGGGTACCTTCCATATTCTATGCTTGGAATAACGCCTTTACCACAAAATCCTGTCCTCTGCACTCATTCGAGTGCCCTCATTCAAGCATCGCTTTAGTCCTATGATTTCGATTTCATTTCCCATTCAACAACGTCTTTATTGCACTTTTTTCGGAAATCTGCTATACTGTATGCAACGGTACCGAGAAGAACATGAAAACAGAACGAAAGGAACGGACGAATCGGATGGATAAGAATACCATCGGTCAGAAAATTGCAGAATTCAGAAAAAAGTCGGGCATGACGCAGGCTGAGCTTGCGGAAAAGCTGGGCGTCAGCTTTCAGGCGGTATCTCAATGGGAACGAAGCGAGACCATGCCCGATATTATGACACTTCCCTTGCTGGCGGAAATCTTTTCCGTGGGAATCGGCGAATTTTTCGGGGAGGAACCGAAGGAAAAGACAGTGGAGGTAATCCCCTGTGAGGAAAATGACCGCATCCATAAGAAAAACAAGGACCATTCGGCAAAAAAGGAATCCAAGCCCAAAGACGGGGAAACCGTCATCATCGGTGACCTTGACTACAATTTGGAATGCGACGGCAACCTGACAATTGAGGGAGACCTCAACAGCGACGTGATCTGCCACGGCGACCTGAAGATCGAGGGCAGTGCCTACGGACACATCCGGTGTGACGGAAACGTAAAAATCGAAGGAGATGCTGAGTGCGACATTGATGCAGAACGTGACGTATACGTTAACGGAAAGGTATACGGCAGTATTGATGCAGGCGGTAAAGTAATCGCAGGCGGTGTTGACGGCGACATAAATGCGGGAGATGACGTAACCGTCTCAGGAGATGTATACGGCAGTATCGACGCAGGCGGCAGGGTTGTGGTATCGGGCACGGTTGACGCCGACATTGATGCAGGAAATG
>JAZQUQ010000268.1:0-1779 GCA_045631365.1 Eubacteriales bacterium
GGTGCTGCGGAAGTGGATACGGAAGGTGATTTTTCCGTCCTCCGCCGTATAGGAGCTCATCATGTGGCAGAGTTCCACATCAGGGGTGGACATCTGCACGGGGAGCTTGGGTTTCAGTTTCTTTGCGTACACCTTGCTTTCCGCATGGTATCCGTTTCCTGCCCGGATGGTTTGCTGGACAGTGCCGTTGGAGAAAACCGCGTTCATTGCATCGGATTCTGCATCGTATACGAAGTAAATTCCCGTCCATCCGAGGGGATTCTTGTCCAGCCTGTAGAACGTATTTTCAAATCCCGCGGTTCTTTGGTGGGAGCCGAGGGGAGGAAAGTCGGGGAGTACAATGGTTTGGGTATCGTCCGTGTCGAGGAGATGCTCGGCAAGCTCCTCAATCAGTCTGATCTGATTCAATCCCATATGCTGTTCGGATTGGAGAGCAATCACCATATCCCGCTCGGGGATCATCACGCAGAGCTGGCCATAGGCACCGTCTGCACGGTAGAGGCCATTGCCCCAGCACCAGAACTGGTAGGCGTAATCGGGGGAGACGTCGGGATCGGTGCTGTTGTCGCTGCGGGAGACGGGGGTGGTGGCTTCCTTGATCCAAGCTTCGGAAAGGAGCTGTTTGCCGTTCCATCTGCCGCGGTTGGCGTACAAAAGACCGAACTTTACAATGTCGTCGGAGGAGAGGTGAATGCCGCAGCCTCCTTCGTTATTGCCGTCCCGTACCGAGTTCCATGTAACCTCGTGAATACCGAGGGGGAGGAACAGCTTCCACGTAAGAAAGTCAACCAGTCTCATGCCGGTGATCCGTTCCACGATGCAGGAGAGCATACAGGATGCTCCGGTATTATAGCAGTAGAAGGTTCCGGGCTCGTGCTCTACTTCCATGTCGAGAAAGGCTTCAACCGGATCATCTCTGTGAATCATCCGATTCATGACACAGATGCTGTGGCCGGTGGTCATGGTCAAAACGTGTTTCACCGTCATTTTTGCGAGATTCTCGGAGACGGTTTCGGGCAGCTTGTCGGGGAAGAGATCGATGATCCGATCCTCAACGGACAGCTTACCTTCGTCCACAAGAAAACCGATTCCTGTGGAAGCAAGACTCTTTGAGAGAGAATATACTTCCCGCTTGTCGTCGGCGCGATAAGGGGCCGCGGCGATTCGGACAAGGAGACGGTTTTTGCAGTAAATCTGCAGGGTGTGAAGGTCGTTCTGCTGAGGGATGTAGGCGTCAAGATAATTCTGAAGTGCCTTTTTGGATACGTCGGGGTTGACGTAGCAGTCGTTATGTACCATATGCTTTGTTATGACTTAAGACGCCGTTTTTACAGAGTTTCGATCCACACGTTGCGGAACTTGACGGGGTCCCAACGATAGCCCTGAAGCATCAGAGGACCTTCCTTGACGGGATATTCGTAGATACCGCCGGGAGTAGCCTGATGGAGGATTACGTTGTTCTGGATTACCTCGCCGTTGTGAATAACGGTCACTCTCGCGCACTCGGAAATCTCGTTCTTTTCGTTGAAACGGGGAGCGCGGAAGTAGATATCGTAATACTGCCATTCACCAACTGCCTTGCATGCGTTTACGCGGGGGTGATACATTTCGTAGATGGCACCGCAGGGATTTTCCTTTACGGGAGCATCGCCGTAGGAGTCGATGATCTGGATTTCGTAGCAGCCGTGGATATAAACACCGCTGTTGCCGTCCTGGAACTGGATTGCTTCGGTACGGTCGGAATCAAGGGGTTCACGGAATTCTACGTGAATATGAGCA
>JAZQUQ010000269.1:0-2947 GCA_045631365.1 Eubacteriales bacterium
TGGCCTCCGACTTATGCCTTGGTTCTTCGATACTCGTGAGGTGGTTTATTCTCCCGCGGCGATCCACCAGTTCTACCGCTCCAAGAAGAACGGCAAGCTTTACTGGATCGGCAACATCATCGATAATCCTTCCACCATCGACAGCAACGGTCCCCGTTATCCCCTGAACATCTGTCAGGTGGATGAAGAATACGGCTTCCTGATCAAAGATACTCTCGCTGTGATCGACGGTCTGAGAGAAGGGCAGTTTGACGTTGAGCTTTCCAACTTCAATCTTCTGGAAGACCCCGATACCGGTGACCTTGAAATTCGCATGACAAAGATCAATATCAACGGTGCGAATCAGGGCGGCGGCAACCCCGGCGACTGGTATTCCGAAGCTTGGGAATACTTCGTTGATTTTGATTGATTCTATCCGACAAGGAGATAATTATGGCACAGCTGAAAATTGAAAGCAGAATGCGCTCCTTCAACCCCGATGCGGAGGAGACCTATTACCGCCGATATAACAGCGACGGAGATTTGGTGGAAGAACGGATCACCTCCGCGGAGGTTGACTACGCAAGCGGAAAGTATACCCGTATCAGTAAGGATAACGGCAGAACATGGAGCGAATGGGAGACCAAATTTGACGATAACACCGCAGGCAGAAGGGGCAAAATTCCCGGAAGCCCCGATGGAGACGAGCTCCTTGACAATGTATGCTTCCAGTTTGTCCATGAGCAGAGTGGCTGCATGGTTGGCTCGGGAAGCCATATGTATTACTTGAACGGTCACGACATAGGGTACTTCGCCATGTGGGAAAAGGGGGAGGACAACTTCCGTACCCATGCTTACTTCACTTTCCAGCGTCCCAATGGCGAAGTGGTCAGACGGATGTTTGAATTTGAAGAGGGCGGCGCGGATTACGATCCCGAAAAGTACCGCGATCCCGCTTATATTGACAAGAACAGAGCCTTGGCGGAGCATATCAAGGTTCTCCCCGATGGAGACCTCTGCATCGGACTGTGGGTGACCATGTCCCTTTGCTGCAAACTGGCGGGCGTGGATGTGAACAACTATTTCCCATCCTGCCCCAACCTTCAGTTCGGTCTGATTTACGCAAGAGGTCACTGGAATCCCGAAAAGGAAGACTACGAATTTACCTATTCCAACCCCATCATGCTCTCCGACGTGCAGAGCTCCCGCGGTATGATGGAGCCTGCCCTTGAGGTGCTCCCCAACGGCAGATGGCTGGTTGTATTCCGCGGATCCAATATGTGCTCCGAGGTCTGGAACACGAGAATCAGCCCCTCGGCTCCCGGATTTAAGTGGTACACCTACTCCGATGACGGCGGACGGACCTTCGTTCCTCCCATGCCGTGGCATTTCGACACCCGTGAGGTGGTTTACTCTCCCGCGGCGACGTCTTCTTTCTACCGTTCCGGAAAAAACGGTAAGCTTTACTGGATCGGAAACGTAGTGGAGCCTTGGCGCGTCCACAGCAACAATCCCCGCTGGCCCCTCCAAATCTGTGAGGTCAACGAGGAGCACGGCTATCTGATCAAGGATACGCTGACGGTGATCGAAACGGTTCGTGACGGTCAGACCGGCATTGAGCTCAGCAATTTCGGCATCCTCGAGGACCGTGAGACGCTGGATCTGCATATGAGCATCACCAAGATCAACTTTAACGATCAGTATCAGGAGGAAGGAAACTGGTACTCCGAGGCTTGGGAGTATATCATCCATTTTGAATAAGATCCGATCCGAAAGGATTGATGAAGCCCCGAATGATTTAATGAATAGTAAGAGAGGGTACCGATATGGCACAGCTTCGCGTTGAAAGCAGAATGCGTGAATGCCACCCCGAGGCGGAAGTGGCGTTCTACCGTTCCTATGACAGCAACGGAAATCTGGTTGAATCCAGATACGTTTCCACCGAAACCGACTATTACAGTGCCGGCAGTCAGCGTGTCAGCACCGACAACGGTAAGACATGGAGCGAGTGGGTCACCACCTTTGAGGACAAGGGCGGTGAGCACCGTGACGTGATCCCCGGCAACGAATTCGGCGACGAATACAGCGGCGGTGCGGGTTACAGCGACAGCGGAGCCGTTCTTGATGAAAAAAGCGGCTGCAGAATCAATATTTCAAACTCCAATTATCTGATCAACGGACGGAAAGGCTACTACGAATACTGGGACGAAGGGAAGGACACCATGCGTTTCCACGCCTACTACGGCTTCAAGCGTCCCGACGGTTCTGTGGTTACCAAAATGTTTGAGTTTGAAGAGGGCGGTGAGGATTACGATCCCGCCGATTCCCGCAAGCCTGCATTTCTTGACAAAAACGGTGCTCTGGTGCTGGAGATTCGTACCCTCCCCGACGGTACCCCCGCGGCACTCCTGTGGGTGCAGGTGACTCTTTGCTGTAAGCTGGCAGGGGTGGATGTCAACACCTTCTTCCCCTCCTGTCACAAGCTTCACAGAGGTCTTATCCTTGCAAGATTCATCTGGAATGCCGAGAAAAATGATTACGAAATCCACTATTCCAACCCCGTGATGCTCAGCGACGTCCATAGCGCCCGCTGTGCCATGGAGCCTCAGCTGACTGTTCTCAACAGCGGCAGACTTCTCATGGTATTCCGTGCTTCCAACGTGGTACAGGAGACATGGAACACCCGAATGAGCCCCTGTGCCCCCAACTTTAAGTGGTACACCTACTCCGATGACGGCGGAAAGACCTTTGTTCCTCCCATGCCGTGGCATTTCGACACCCGTGAGGTGGTGTATTCTTCCGCATCCATGTTCCAGATGTTCCGATCCAAGAAAAACGGCAAGCTTTACTGGATCGGCAACGTGATCGACGATCCTTCCGTCATCGACGGAAACGATCCCCGTTTCCCCCTGCACATCTGCGAGGTCAACGAGGAATACGGTTACCTGATCAAGGACACCTTGACCAT
>JAZQUQ010000270.1:0-3343 GCA_045631365.1 Eubacteriales bacterium
ATCCATCAGCACTTCAAGCTGGTCGATCTCTTTACTGCGGCGGAAAACATCGTTCTCGGTGTTGACGACGGCACCAAATACAACATCAAGGACGTAAACCGCAAGGTACAGGAAATTGCGGACAAGTACGGCTTCCACATCGACCCCAAAAAGAAAATTTACGAGATGTCCGTGTCCGAAAAGCAGACCGTTGAAATTCTCAAGGTTCTCTACCGCGGGGCAGATATCCTGATCCTTGACGAGCCCTCCGCGGTTCTTACCCCTCAGGAAACGGAAAAGCTCTTCAACGTCCTTCGCCGTATGCGTGAGGACGGAAAATCCATCCTCATCATCACCCATAAGCTCCATGAGGTGCTCTCCATCTCCGACCGCGTGGCTGTTCTCCGTAAGGGCGAACACATTGCATCGGTTGAAACAGCGGGAACCACCGAATCGGAGCTGACGGAAATGATGGTAGGCAAAAAGGTAGAGCTGAATATCGACCGTCCCCTTCCCGAAAACCCCACAGACCGTCTGGAAATCAAAAATCTCAACATGATCGACGCAGACGGAGTCAAAGTTCTCGACAACGTAAGCTTCACCGCACGCTCGGGAGAAATTCTCGGTATTGCGGGTATTGCAGGCAGCGGTCAGAAGGAGCTTCTCGAATCCATCGCAGGTCTCCATCACCCCGTATCAGGCGAGATCGTTTACCATAACCCCAAAACAGGCACCAGCGAAAACCTCCGCGACAAGGACCCCGTTGCCATCCGTGAACTGGGTGTCCGCCTTTCCTTCGTTCCCGAAGACCGACTGGGTATGGGACTTGTGGGAAACATGGACCTTGTTGACAATATGATGCTCCGCAGCTACCGCAAGGGAAATTCCATGTTCGTCAACCGCAAAAAGCCCGGAGACTTGGCGAAGAAGATCGTGGAAGAGCTGGAAGTAGCCACCCCCAGCACCAAAACCCCCGTTCGCCGTCTTTCCGGCGGTAACGTGCAGAAGGTATTGGTGGGCCGTGAAATTGCCGCTTCCCCCACGGTACTGATGGCGGCTTACCCCGTCCGAGGACTGGATATCAACTCCTCCTACACCATCTACAACCTGCTGACCAAGCAGAAGGAGAAGGGTGTTGCCGTCGTTTTCGTCGGTGAGGACCTTGACGTTCTGGTTGAGCTTTGTGACCGCATTATGGTCATCTGCGGCGGTCAGATCACCGCTGTGCTTGACGGAAGAACCACAACCAAGGAAGAAATCGGTCTTTATATGACCAAGACCAATACAGCAAAGGAGGATGAAACCCGTGAAAATGCGTAATAAAATCACAACCGAGCCTCCCTTCCACGTGGTCAAGCGGGACGTCATGCCCATTTGGAAGTCCATGCTGATCCGTGTGATTGCAGTAGCAGCGGCACTCCTCCTCTGCTCCGTCCTCTCCATCTTTATGATCCACGCAAATCCCGGTGAGTTCCTCACAACCCTTTTCGAAGGTGCGTTCGGCTCAGCCCGCCGCCTTTGGAAGTTTGCCAAGGACTCTTCCGTTCTCCTCTGCATCGCTCTTGCCATTACCCCCGCGTTCCGAATGCGTTTCTGGAACATCGGTGCGGAAGGTCAGACCCTCATCGGCGCCCTTGCCTCCGTTGCCGTTGCCATCTATCTGGGCGATAAGGTACCGAACGGTGTCCTTCTCATCCTGATGTTCATTGCCGCTGTCCTTGCGGGTGCGGTATGGGGGGCGGTCCCCGCCATCTTCAAGGCAAAGTGGGAGACCAACGAAACCCTCTTCACCCTGATGATGAACTATGTTGCAAGCGGACTTGTGGCGTATTTCCTCCTTCTGTGGACCCCCAGCGGCTCAAGCGTCCTCGGTGCATTGTCCGTAGGTCATCTCCCCGCTGTGATTCATGAGTATTTCCTTCTGATCCTTGCCGTTCTCGTTCTCACCGTCCTTGTCTACATATATCTGCAGTACACCAAGCAGGGATATGAGATTTCCGTTGTAGGTGAAAGCGAAAACACCGCAAGATACATCGGAATCGGCGTAAAAAAGGTTATCATCCGCACCATGATCGTCTCCGGTGCCGTGTGCGGTATCGCAGGCTTCCTCATCGTTGCCGCCTTGGACCATTCCGTCACCACCACAACGGTGGGCGGTATGGGTTTCACCGCCATTATGGTATCCTGGCTCGCCAAGTTTAATCCCCTTGTGATGATCGGTACTTCCGCCTTCATCACCTTCCTCCAGCAGGGATCTTCTCAGATCACCACCAACTTCAACATTGACTCCGCATTCCCCTCCATGGTGGTGGGCATCGTGCTCTTCTTCATCATCGGATGCGAATTCTTTATCGGCTACCAGCTCAAATTCCGTGAATCCAACAAAAAAGGAGGAAAATCAGCGTGAATCCGTTTCTTGACTATCTTCTCACCTCCATTCCTCTTGGAATGACCTTCCTCTTTGGCTGTACCGGCGAAATTCTTACCGAAAAAGCGGGACACTTGAACCTCGGTATCCCCGGCATCATGTGCATGGGCGGTGCCTGCGGCTGTCTTGCCCTCAAGCTCCTCAACGGACTGCCCATTCCCCCCGCGCTGATCGTGATCCTTGCCCTTCTCGCCTCCTTCGCGGGCGGCGTTCTTATGGGTGCGATCTACAGCTTCCTGACCGTTACCCTGAAGGCGAACCAGAACGTAACCGGTCTTGCCATGACTACCTTCGGCGTGGGAACCACCAAGTTCATCATGTCCGGCATGGCGACCTCTGCGGTTCAGAGCTATCTTTATGCTCTTGATTATTTCCGTTTCCCCTTCTCCGAAAGCACCAATTCGCTGAAATACTGCGGTATTATGGTTTATCTTGCCATTGCCATCGCCCTGACGGCATCCTATATTCTCAGCCGCACCAAGGTGGGACTCCATCTCCGTGCGGTAGGCGAAAACCCCGCAACGGCAGATGCGGTGGGAATCAACGTTTCCCTCTACAAGTATACTGCCACCTGTGTGGGAAGCGGAATTGCAGCCCTCGGCGGTCTCTTCTACATCATGGACTACGCAGGATCCTACGAAGCGTACAAGAGCATTGAGGCTCTCGGCTGGCTGGCGGTAGCGCTGGTTATCTTCACCCTGTGGAGACCCCACCTCAGCATCATCGGCTCCGTTCTGTTCGGTATGCTGTACATTGCGGGCTCCAGAATCCCCACCCTGCTTGGCATCAAGCTGGACATCAGCGCAACGCCCCTCCTGCAGATGCTCCCCTATCTGGTCACCATCCTGGTGCTGATCATCACAAGCATCCGCAAGAAGCGCGAAAACCAGCCCCCCGCCTCCCTCGGTATCCCCTATTTCCGCGAAGAACGATAAC
>JAZQUQ010000271.1:0-1631 GCA_045631365.1 Eubacteriales bacterium
TCTTCCTAAGACCGCTTGGCCTCCGACTTGGTCCTCAGATGCCCGTTATGAGCGGTGACAAGCTGAACTTTGACGAGGTAATGGAGCGTTTTGACATTTACATCAGCTGGCTCAGCCATTTGTATGTGAACACCATGAACGTCATCCACTATATGCACGACAAGTACGCCTACGAAAAGACCCAGATGGCACTTCACGATACCACCGTGGATCGCTTTATGGCATTCGGTATTGCAGGTCTTTCCGTGGTAGCCGACTCTCTCAGCGCCATCAAGTTTGCAAACGTCCGTCCCGTAACCGACGAAAACGGCTTTGTTACCGAGTTTGAGACCACAGGCGACTTCCCCAAGTACGGCAACGACGACGACCGTGTGGACCTCATCGCAAAGGATATGGCACACCGTATGATCACCGAGCTTCGTAAGACTCCCGCATACCGCAACGCCATCCACACCCTTTCCGTTCTGACCATCACATCCAACGTCATGTACGGCAAGAACACCGCCGCAACTCCCGACGGAAGACCTGCATCCGCACCCTTCGCACCCGGTGCCAACCCTATGCACAACCGCGAAGAAAACGGAGCACTCGCTTCCCTCAACTCCGTGGCTAAGATCAGCTACGACGACTGCCGTGACGGTATCTCCAACACCTTCTCCATTACCCCCGAAGCTCTTGGCAGAACGGAAGAGGAACGCACCTCCAATCTGGTGGCGATTCTGGACGGCTATTTCGCAAAAATGGCACATCACATCAACATCAACGTGATGAACCGCGAGCTCCTCATGAAGGCGTACGAGAATCCCGAAGCATACCCCAACCTGACCATCCGCGTGTCCGGCTATGCGGTGAACTTCAACAAGCTGTCCCGTGAACAGCAGCGCGAAGTCATCAGCCGTACCTTCCACGAAACCGTATGACAACAGGATATCTTCATTCCATTCAGAGCCTCGGTACCGTTGACGGTCCCGGGGTTCGGTTTGTCCTGTTCACTCAGGGCTGCCCTCTCCGCTGCGGATGCTGCCACAATCCCGATACGTGGGAAATTGGCAGCGGCACGGAAACCACCGCGGAGGAAATCGTAAACAAGGCGGTTCGGTACAAATCCTACTTCGGCAAAGATGGCGGAATCACCGTTTCGGGGGGAGAACCTCTCCTTCAAGCGGAATTTGTCCGTGCGGTGTTCGCCCTTTGTCATGAAAACGGCATCAATACCTGCCTCGATACCTCGGGATGCATCCTCAATGACAGCGTAAAGGCTCTTCTTATGGAAACCGACCGTGTCCTTTTGGACATCAAATACACTACAGAGGAGCTGTACCGCACTCATGTGGGATGCTCCATGGAGGCTCCCCTCCGATTCCTTGATTATCTCAATAAAATGGGGATCAAAACCACGCTTCGACAGGTGATTATCCCCTCCTTGAACGATAATGAGGAAAATATCGCCGAGCTTGGACGAATTCGAGACGCTTTCCCCTGTGTGGATAAGGTGGAGCTCCTCCCTTTTCGGAAAATCTGCGAGGTAAAGTATGAGAAGATGGCGATGGACTTCCCTTTCGCCCATCTTCACGAGCCTACGGCAGAAAAGATGAACGAATTGCGGAACCTTTTAGGGTAAAACAAAGATG
>JAZQUQ010000272.1:0-3383 GCA_045631365.1 Eubacteriales bacterium
CTTGGCTCACAGAACGACATGGCTACGATCCGACTTTCGGTTTCAGCAGGTTCTGTCTCGGGTAAATCGGCGGTAGGTGCGTTTGTTTCCACCGGTTTGGTCTCGATGGGCTCGGTTTTACCGCAAGCCGTCATGGAAGACGCAAGCAGCAGCGCCGCAAGGATGAGTGCCAAAGGTCTTTTGTATAATGGTTGTTTCATTGGGAACTCCTTTACAGGATCGGTTTTGTATTTGTCAATATTATACAGGAAAAGCCTCCCATTATCAAGGGAAATATTCGCCAAAAAAATCCGGTGGACTTGTGCAAAACGGCAAAAGAGAACCGCCCGTGTGCGGTATGCTGCCCAAAAGTCAAATGATTTTGAGCGGACATATCCCGGGTCGATTCTCTTTATGAGCTATTCCAATAAGCTTAATCAATAAAACGTGTCCAGTCCTCGAATATCTCCATAGGATGACGGATGAATTCCTTTGCCTTATCGTCGGCTGCTTCGTATGCCTTGTTGAGGGCGTTCTTGACAGCATCAAGGAAGTAGGTGCCGTCTTCCAGCTCGAAATCAAGGAAGTACATGAAGTAATAATCAGCACCAAGGGAAAGACGAATATCTGCGTTAAATTCGTAGGGGAGGATTTCCGTAGCACCGTAATTCCATCCGGTTTCGATGAGGTCGTAATACTCCTTCATATAAGGCGCGGCATCACCGTATACCTTATCGCAGAACTTGTCGATCAGTGCATCCACATCCTCGTAGGGGTTCCACTGCAGCCTGTAGAGAATCCACAAAGTCAACCGATTCATGGACCAGGCATCGCCGTAGGTGTATTTAAGGTGGTCGGGAACATGATCGGCTCTAAACCCGGCTCTTGTGGAGTCCTCTGCGGGATGAGTGCAGGAGTAGGAACCCATAGCGCCTGTTTCCGCAAAGTAGCGGAAGTCATTGCCCAGTCGAACCCAGATCGGTCTCTCATACCAGGCAGCGGGACCGTAGGTAAAGTAGTAGTTGTAGATCAGCATGGGGGTTGCGGGATGCTCGTTGATCCAGTTCTCATAATACCTTGCTTCGAGAATGGCATCCGTAGTGGAGTTACCTTCTTCTCCTTTGGCAAGGGTAGCGGCAAAGCTTTCTTGAGTATAGTCTTCCGTGTAGGTGCAGAACCATACGGAGACGTTCTCTTCCAATTCGCATCTGGGGGACTCGGTCGCCCACATATACGCAAGGGTGTTGATATAGTTCTCGGGATACTGTTCCCCTACGATTTTTGCCACACGGTTGATGAAGGTGAAATAAACGGTGGAGAGATAATCGCTGTCTGCGGGATCAACAAACTGCCCGGGTGCATATTCAAAGGGCTCTGTCATTTCGGGATAAATACAGGGGTCGTAGATGTCCTCCATGCATACGTTGTAGTACTTGGGACGCTCTGCATCGGAGAAGGTTCCGAGATGCTCGATGACTCGTGCCGCAATGGTTTCCGCTACAAGGGGACTCCAGAAGTTGATCTGCTTGGAATTCTCCGCACTTACGTGAACACCGAATGTATCGGTATCCCAATACTCATTATTGTTGGGGTCGTAGGTGGGGCTTTCCAGTATCAGACTTTTCACGTTGGCATCGCCGCCGTAGGGGTTGTTTTGGGCAGAGAGCTTGTTCCGCCGGAAGAAGTTACCGTCCTTCCAACTGATGGAGAAGGGGGATTTTTCCCTGTGTCCCACAGAGTAATCCGTGTTCTGCAAGGTGACGGTGGGCATTTCGTCGTAGATAATGCCCGCATCGGTATTGCCGATCCAGAGCACATCCATGTTATCTTCAATAAAATCGTAGACACCGTTCAGTGAACCACGTGCCGTGGCTCCGAAGATGTAAATCTTGCCCTCATGTGCACGAATGGCAAAGCCGTCATCGCCGTAACGACGGATGATGCCCTTTTCATTGGGCTCTTCCGCAAGCAAACGGAGCCATGCCAGATCCTCGGGGAACAGCTCCTCCAATTCGGGCATGCTGTCGGGGGTGGCGATGACGATGGGGAGAGAGTCGGGCTGAGGTGCGTTTGTTACAGCAATGTCGGCACCTGTTACCAGCTTAATGTGGTAGCTGAGTTCGTCCGCCGCGGTCTTTTCAAAATCCGATGCACCGTCGGGGAGAACGATATGTGCCTTTGCCACGCCGTTTTCTACGATGAGAGAGGTGTCGTAGGAGACTGCGGGAGCCGTTGTTTCGGGGGCATCTGTCGCAGGTATGCCGGTTTCGGGAGCTTTGGTTTCCACTGCTTTTGTGTCCGATGCTTCGGTCTCTTTGATCGTGCCGCCGTTATTTCCACAGGAGACGATGGAGGATGCCATCAAAAGTGCGGCAAGAAGGAAGGATAAAATTCGTTTCATTGGGGGGACTCCTTATTCAAAAGTTTTTGAAGGTTTGTTAGGGGAAACTTTTCTCAAAAAGTTTCCCCTAACGTTCTCTTTTACTTGATAATCTCGCCGAGAGTGTAGGTTACGTTTTCGGGCATGCCAGGGAACGAACCTGTGGTTTCTGTCTTCAGCTCGCCGTTTGCAACGGTCAGCTTGGTGATGGTGTTTTCGCCCTTGCGGTAGCCGAAGGAGATACCGTCGTCGTCGTAGATGAGACCGGTAGCGTTTTCACCCCATGCACGGATGACGTAGGAGTCGTAGCACTTGTCACCGATGTTCTGACGAATCTCTGCCGCGAAGGGAATTGCAGAGCCGCCCTTTACGAACAGCGCGCCGCCCTTGCCCTTGGGAGCAGTATAGAAGATTTCCTGACCGCCTTCGTACTTTTCGCCGGTGAAGAAGTCGTACCATGTCTCGCCTGCGGGGAGGTAGAGGTTGGTCTTGTTGCCGTTTTCGTCAGTGCGAACGCTGCGGTCAAGGAACACGCCTACAAGTAGGCTGTCGCCCAGCATGTACTGGCTGAGACGCTCGTGTGTTCCCTTATCCTCGGGGAATACGAGGGGGAGAGCGCGCATGACGGGCATACCGGTTGCCCATGCCTGATAAGCGGCGGTGTAGAGGTAGGGTACCAGGCTGTAACGAAGCTTGTCGTACTCGCGGAAGATCTCCTTTCTCTCGTCGTCAAGGAGCCACGGATGACGGAAGTATGCCCAGCTGTTCAGCTGAGACCAAGGCATCAGGAAGCCGAAGTGCATTCCTTCTACAGAGAAGCTGTCCATGTCGCAGCTGGTGTTGGAGTGACCGCACAGACCGTTGTTCATCATGGAAACGAGGGGGCCGAACCCTCCGCCTGTGTCACCTGCCCAGGTAGCGGCATACTGCTGGATTCCTGTATATCCGCTTGCGGAATAGATCATGGAACGCTTTCCGGTATACTCGGAATAGCCGAGAGACATCTGCTTTGCGTATACAACAG
>JAZQUQ010000273.1:0-6376 GCA_045631365.1 Eubacteriales bacterium
CCATCTTCCTTGGCATTACCGTTGCTACCAAGATGCAGGCTGACATGTTCTTAAAGAAGGAAACCCTCCTTATCCTGTTACTGGGTCTCGTTGCTTTCGTATTTGATACCGTAGGCGGCGTATTCTTTGCCAAGTTCTTAAATCTCTTCTCCAAGAAGAAGATTAACCCAATGATTGGTGCAGCCGGAATCTCCGCATTCCCAATGTCTGCCCGTGTTGTACATAAGATGGGTCTTGAGGAAGACAACCAGAACTTCTTGCTCATGCACTCCATCGGCGTTAACGTATCCGGTCAGATCGCGTCCGTAATCGCAGGCGGTCTGATTCTCAAGTTCTTTATGTAAGAAAGGGAGGACGAGAATATGAACGGTCTTTTCGAGAAATTTGAACCCATCGCATTCGTGGAAAACCTTGAATACATGGGCGTGGGCATGGCGTGCATCTTCATCGTAATCGGTGCCATCGCCCTCTCTGTCGTAGCACTCAACGCAATCACAAACCGCAAGGACAAGGAAGAATAAAACAAATGATTACGAGGGGGACCTTTTCCTTAAAAAGGTCCCCCTCGCGCTCCCCCCCGAAAACCTTTTTGAACAAAACAACAGACACATCCTCGGTTTCCGCCGAACGATGTGTCTGTTTTTGTATAAAGGTTTTTGAAAAGTAGGGGGGAGAAATGTTGGCTGCGCCAAAATTTCGGGGGGGAGGAAAACCTTTTGCAAAAAGTTTTCCTCCCCCCACATAAATCATAGGTTGCAAATCACTTACCCGCCTTTTCCAGTTCGCGGAGGAGGAAGGCGTGGGCGTTGTAAACGGTGTTGTCGTCACGGGTGAAGGTGACGGTGCTGGTAACGATGTGGTTTACCACCTGGTCGGTGTACGCTTCACCCTTCAGCGCTGCCAGCATGGTAAGGAGCTGGTAGTCCTCGATACCGTCTCTCATGTTGAGAAGGCGGATGGAGGGGATGGGATCCAGCTGGTTGTAAGCGGAGCCGGGGTAAACGAGGATTCCGTCGCCGGGGCCTGTCTTGGAGAAGGGACAACGGAGGGTGTAGGTGTTGTTTCCGGCAGCATCGTAGTAGGAAACGTGCCAGTAGAGGAAACCTGTGCCATTCAGCATGTAGGTAGTCCAGAACATGGTGCGTCCTTCGGTACCGTCATTGAACAGAAGGATGTTCTGATAGGGAGAGGTGTACTTGGGCTCGCAGGCAACGTAGTTCCAAAGTTCGTCGCCCTGTGCCTGATATCCTTCCAGACGATCCTGGAATTCGCCGAAGATAGCATCCTGTGCGTCGGTCTGGATGTACAGTTCACCAACAACAGCGTCTGCAAGCTCCTTGGGAGTTGCGCCTGTGAAGACCGCGGTCCATACGTTTACGTACTTGGAGAGATATTCAATGGCGTCACGCTGGTTGGTTACGGCATATTGCTGATACCAGGAGGGGAACGCCTGGGTCTTGTCCACGGAGTTGAAGTTGAACGTGGTGAAGTCCATGTTTCTCTCGAAGGGAACGAGGAGACGGTAGTTTTCCCAACCCCAGTTGTTCTTCAGCATATCCGCTTCTCTTCCGATGGCAAGGACGCTGAGAAGACCGGTGTTGTCGTATACGGTCTGGTTGGTGCCGTTGGGCCAGGAAATAGGTCTCCAGCCGCGGGGAACACCGGGTTCATCCTGTCCGTAGTAGAACATCTTCTTCGCAAGGATGGAGTTGCCCTTCAGGTTATCATACTGCGCCTTATTTACCACACGAACGGAGGTTACACGGGGATTTTCAAACCATGCTGTACCCATTGTGCTGAAGAAGGAGGCGTTTCCTGTAATAGTGATGCGGTTCTTCAGGAAGAGGTTTGCGGTTGCACGGATGATTTCAGAACTGCTGTACTTGGTCAGACTTGAATTGGAGGAGTAATGGTACTGGTATACGCCTGCGATATCCCACAGACCGAAAGCAGTGTCAAGTGCAGTATCGTCGGACAGAGTAACGTCGTACACATAGGTGTATACGTTCGCCATCTTGATGCACTTTCCTGTGTCGGCATCGTAAATCTCAACGGTAGCTTTGTATGCACCGGGGGTGGTGTCCTTTGTGGTGGTCGCTTCTACCGTAAAGCCGCGGACGGAATCACGGAAGGGGTAAGTGTTATGGTCGGAGGAAGATCCGGAGAAGGGACCGATGCAGATGTAAGGTCCGTATCTCAGCTTGCTGTTTGCGTCATTTCCGTAGACACCGTTTTCGGTGCTGGAGGAGCCTGCAATGTAGGAATCATAAGGAATTACACCGTCGGGGTAGATCATATCCTTGGTGTAGCCGTGGTAAGTAACGTAGCCGTCCTCGATGTAGTATTCTACGCCGAGTTCGGTGGGGAGAGTTTCACCCTTGGCATTGGTGAAATCAGAAATCTTGATGGTCACCTTCCGTGCGGTGGGAGAGTAAAGGAAGAACTGGCATCCTTCGATTTCGTTTTTACCCATCTGGATGGTGTAGCTGTCATTTCCGGAGTCCTTGCCGGATGTGTCATAGCGCATTACCTTTTCGGTAAGATGGTCGAACCAAAGCTTCAGCGTAGGATCATTGTTGGGTGCAGTTACGGACTCATGCTTTTTGATGGGGTCAGCAACGGTCAGCTTGAGACTCGAGTTTTTGCCCAGCTCATACTTTTCCAGGATGGAGGGGTCAACCTCCTTTTTCTTGATGTTCACGGTGATTTCGCAGAAGCAATAGACGTTCTTGGTACGCTGGTCTTTGATGAAAAGGTGGATTTCGTCACCGCTTTGGAAATCGGCTATGTTGAAGACATAGCTAAAGCCCGTGGCGTTGGAATAACCGAGGGACTGTGCTGCTTTGTAAACAGCATCCTCACGTTGAACGGCAACGAGGTTGCCGGTGTAGTATTTCTCATCGCTGTAAGTACCGAGGCGCCATGCCAGCTCGAAGTTCTTAAAGTTTATGGGGAGCCAACCGGAGATTTGGAAAACACCGACGTCCTCCTCCACGGTGACCGTGCCGTCTGTGATCGCCGTTTTGTAGTTTTTTTGTGAATCCATATGGTAAAAGACATCCATACACATGGGACCGACCATATTGTTCGATTCATTCCACAGAATATTGCCGCAGTCTCCGGGGAAGTTGATGGGAGCTTCTGTCTCAGGAGCAGCCGTTTCGGGAGCTTCTGTTTCAGGAGCTTCTACATATGCTGTACCCCAGAATTCGATTTCACCGTAGTTGTCGTTGTCTGTGTTGAATACTCTGTAGTATGTGTATGCCTTGGGGGTTGCTGCGTCGCTATCGCCGTATTCGTCAGCGCCGCCGTCGAAAGCATATTCAATCCACATTGCGTAGTTGTCTGCAGGCCATACGTCGTTTGCATAGTCTTCGTATTCCGCATATACGTCACCAAGCTGGAGAATGGGTTCCCAGTTAATTCCGTCGTTAGAACCTTCAATTTCCGCAAGGAAGATTCTGTCAGGTCTGCTGAGCTGACCGGAGAGGAGTGCTGCGTAGGTCAGAACGGTAGGCTGTTCAAGCTTGATACCTGCCCAGTGATCGCTGTCGCAGCCGCCGAAGCCTGTACCGGTATTCTTGTTGCCGTCGAATGCGGGTGTTACGTCTACTGTTACTGCGTCACCCTTGATGATGACAGCATAGTCATTCAGCTTTACTACTTGCCCTGCAGGAATTTCAGGAATTACAGGAGCCTCGGTTTCGGGAGCAGCCGTTTCGGGAGCGGCGGTTTCGGGAGCAGCCGTTTCGGGAGCTTCCGTTTCGACGGGGATGCCCCACTCAATGGGGAACATATCGGGGAGCATGCTGTAGCGGAACAAACGGATGGCGTCGTCGATATTTACGGAATTGTCCTTATTGAAATCGAGCGTGCCGGGGTAATCGATTTGATACAAATCGGGAAGCATGGTGTGTTGGAACAGCGTTATGGCATCAACAATATCAACGGAATTATCCCCATTGATATCCCCCAGAAGACGCCCTGCATGGGTGGAATTGCCGGATTGTGCGGACAGGGAGAGCTCTCCCGAGGCACAGGCTGACAGCGGAATTGCAGCAGCCATACAAAGTGTGAGCAGCATTTTCGTCAGTTTCATTTTGTTTTCCTCAGATCAATAATTGTTCGGTATTCGAAAATCGAATATTCTCTTTTTTATGATACCATAAATTCCATGTGATGTCAAGATTCTTCATAGGGAGGGATAAGAAAACAATCGTTCATATTTGTGTGGGAAATGCCGTTTAAAAAACAAAATCGGACACATCCTCGGGCTTCCATTCCCAAGTGATGTGTCCGTTTTTCTTATTCTTCCTTACGCTTCTTCCCGAACGAGGTGGCTTACGTCAACATAATGATGCTGTACGTCCGTCACACCCTTTTCGGTAATGGTGAGAACGGTCCCGCCGTTCAGAATGGGGTTCCAGTAGCAGCCCGCGCCGATCTTCAGACCGTAAATAAACTTCACGCCCTTGTAGTTGATCACGGTATTGTTCACGTGGTCGTGACCGCAGACCAGATACTTGGTGGAGCCAAGCTCCGTGATCACGTCAAACACGCCGTCGTCCTCGGGATAGCTGCAGATTCCTTCATACTTGACGCCGAAGGAATCGGTGTAGCCCTCGTTCCAGTTGGCGGAGTCCGCGCTGTTTTCCGGCTTCACGGAGGCGGGATCCACGGCGGGATTGGCAGCGGCTTCCCACGCCTGACGGTAGGCGTAGATGGGGATGTGCATCATCAGCGTGGTCTCGTGACAGCCCATTTTTTCAAACATGGCGATCTGCTGGCGGTACCACACCAGCTGCTCGGGAATGAGCTTCGCCCATTCGTTGCTTTCCTTGCCGTCGGGAAAAACGTAGTCCACGCTGTCGTGGGAGTCCATCATGATCAGTCCCTCCACAACCTTGCCGTTTTCCTCAATGGCGATGACATAGTTGCCGTTTCCGAGAGCGGGATCGCCCTTTTCGTAAACGCAAAGGGGGTGGGTCAGATAGCGGGTCGCCACCAGATCCACGGTTTCCGCGCCGCCCTGATTGTCGTGATTGCCCCAAACGGGCGCCCAAGGCTTGCCGAAGGTGTCGAGAAGGTCCGCCAGCGCGTCGTAAGCATCGTGGTTGCCTGCCCAGGAAAGGTCTCCGGTGATGGTGATCAGGTCGGGATTCACCGTTTTCACCAGTTCTGTAAGGGTATGGATAAGGATGTCGCGGTTTTGGTGTCCTTCCGCCCATTCGCCGTTTCCGAGCTGGGGGTCGGTAAGGTTGAGGATTTTAAAATCCTTGCCTGGAGTTTTCTGCAGAGTGATCATAGCTTCCTCCTGAAAATGAATGATGTCGTTTGGTATATGGTAACATATGCGGCGGCCAAAGTCAAGGAGATTTTGAGGGATGGGGGAGAAAAATAAAAACGGACACATCCGTCTGGAAACAGAGAGGGGTCCGCCGAGAAATTTTGTAACGCTCACCCCACGTCCGCTTTCTCCTCATATCCTTTTGTGAGATAAATCGGTCGCTTCTTTTCCCAGATTAAGGTAACAACCATAACACAACAAGTGTACATGACAGCGAACAGCAGATACGAGAGAAGATAATGCACTACAATGGGCATATCCCAAAAGAGAATCATGGATTCAAAATTTCCTCCTCTCAGAACAAAACGGATAGGGATCGAAAGGACACAGTAGTATACGATATCCGACAGACCGTATTCTGCCATATAGAATTTGATCCGTTCCTTCGGCTGATTGTTTTCTACGGTTGATTTATAATATTGCAGACGCCGCTCTTTATTGCGGTACAGATATACTACGGAAAGTACGATATAGAAAACAATGAAAGCAAAAATATAAATTGCAATATTGATGGGATCCTGTCCGTGAACATAAGTATCGGCATTTTCCTCCTGAAACCGAATAATGGAAGCCATAAAAACGGGAGCTATGAAAAGCATTATGCCGGTATAAATTCCGATTGTAAGGGCTTCCGTGATGGCATAGGAAAGGAAGAAATGTCCGAAATTGCTTTTGGATAATATTTTTTTCGCGAAGCGGCTCAATTGGGGTTCCTCCGTTTCGGTTGAAATCGCATGGGATGGGATTTTGTGAGAGGCAGATGCGGTATTGTACTCAGTATATATCTGCCTCGGTCAAAAAGTCAAGGCAGCGGGGAATTGATGTGTGTTGTGCCCCTCTGTTTGGTTAAACGGATTGTTCGCCTTCGTGACATTCCTCCTCGTTTGGCAAGGTCTGTTCCTTTTCAGGACCAATATAGATATCTTTTTCGAACCATCCGGATTGGCAGCTGCCGTCGGGCAGTGTCAGCACCCCTTTTCCGTGGCGGCAACCCGCGTCGTGTTCACCCTCGTATCGGCTGCCGTCGGG
>JAZQUQ010000274.1:0-6704 GCA_045631365.1 Eubacteriales bacterium
CGCCTCGAGACGGCGGGCGTTTTCCCGTACGGCTTCACGATAGTCGGAAAACACCTCCGTGATCCGTTCGGGGCTCGCCTGCATGATGCCGATCTGCTCAAGGGAAAAATCCGCCCGTCGGAGGGTTCCCACAGTCAACAGGGTTCGGACGGTAGCCTCGTCGTATTCCCGAAACGTCCGTCCGTTTTTCTCTTCCGTCTGCGGAGAAATCAGCCCCTTCGCCTCATAGAGACGGATGGCTTTTTCCGTCAGTCCGCAATACTGCGCCGCTTCTTTGATCTTCATATTGGCACCTCCCTTTCGGTTTCTGAAGATAGTTTACCATATGCCCCTGGGGAATTGTCAAGGTTTTTTCGAAAAAAACACCGTCCGAATGTTCAAGAACGGAACTTTTTTCGGTTTTTGACGTCATAACAGACAACGAAAACCATAAACGAGGTGAACGACATGAAATTAGCACAGGCGCTGAACGAACGGGCAGACCTGCAGTCGAGAATGAGCGAGCTTGAAAACCGTCTTTCCGCAAATGCCAGAACGCAGGAAGGGGTGGAGCCTGCGGAGAACCCCGAAAAGCTCTTTGCGGAATACGAGGGCTGTGCCGTACAGTTGGAAGAGCTGATCGCACGGATCAACCGCACCAACAACAGCACCGTTATCGAGGGCAAAACGCTGACGGAGCTTCTCGCAAAGAGAGACTGCCTCAAAATGCGGGTCATGGTGTACCGCAATTTTCTCAATGAGGCAAGCATGACCGCCCACCGTGCAATGCGATCGGAAATCAAGATTCTGAGCACCGTTTCCGTTGCGGACTACAGAAAGATTCTGGACGAGTATTCCAAAGAGCTCCGTGAGCTGGACGGCATCATCCAGATGGCGAACTGGGTTAGCGAATTGCTGTAAACCTTAAAACGGACCGTCGAGGACGCCGGTCCCTACAAAGACTTTATCCCATTATAAAAGTTTTTGAGGTGGGCGAATTTCGGCAAAAGCCGATATTCAGGGGAGGAAGCTTTTTTCAAAAAGCTCCTCCCCAAAAAGAGTCCTCCATAAACCCCTTGGTGTAGCCGAAGGGGAGCGAGTGCCTGATCTCATCTGCTGAGGGAGAATGAGCAGAAGCATGGCAGCGTACGGAACGCGCTCGGGTTCAACTCCCGTTTTTACTGTGAGGTTCCTGCATTGTTACATTGGTACCGTTATCCTTTAACAATTACTACCGCGGCGCTGACCCCTTCGGCGAGGGCGGGAAAAGGACATATCCGTCGGCATCTCTGATGTCTTCGGTATGTCCTTTTGTGGTTTTATTCGGTTTATGCGTTGGGAAACAGCTCGCTCCAACGGGGGTCTGCCTTCAGGGATGCGTACACATCCTGATCCGCGGTAAGCTGCCATGCGTTGGGAAGGTGTTCCACAAGGTTGGATTCCACGCCGATGCCGCTGCCCTCTGTTACCTTATCAAGAAGCACCGCAGTGAAGGCACACTTGCCCTCTGCAGCAACTTTGTCATACGCCGCCGCGTGCTCCTTCGCCTTTCGGAGACAGTCGAAGGCATCGTCCATGCTGCCCTCTCTGCCGAATTCGGAAGCAAGAGAGAGATACAAATCTCTCATTCTCCAATGCTGGAAGCCGAAGTTTCCGTCGTCGTAAATCATCTCGTACAGGCGAATGAGACCGTAATACTTTTCCGCTTTCACGGGGGAATTGTACAGAGACATACGGGCACCGAGATTGCCGTTTACCGCATCGTACAGGGCGTTTGTAAGAGCAATGATCGCCTCACCGGTGTAACGGTAGCCTTCCTCGCCATCGGAAGCCTCTCTCTTGAGGATTTCGCGGCTGGCGATGAGGGAAGGCTGTTCGTTTGCCAAGTCCACCGCATCCTCATACATCCCCATGCAGCCCATGATATCAATGGCACCGACCAACGCACGTTCCTTGATCTTGGGGCATTCCGTTTCCGCAAGAACCCGACGGAACACGGTCAAGGCCTCCTGCCAGTATTCGTTCTTCGCCCCGTATCCGCCGTTTTTCAGAATGTAGTCACTATTGCTTGTGGTGTACGCCCCAAATCCGTATTTTTCGGAGCCGACGAGAACGAGTGTCTCCGCCAGACGGATGAGAAGCGCTTCCTCCGAGGGGAATTCCGCAACTCCGCGGCGGATATGGTCAAGCCGTTCCTCCAAATTGCTTTCCTCACGTTCCAGGGCATCGTGCTGCTCGATGTACGCGTTCACTCTTTCTTCTCTGTCGCTGCGGTAGCCGAACAGCTCATCAATCCGCACGCCGAAATAATTGGCAATGGAGGGGATGAACTCCATATCGGGGTATCCCTGTCCCATCTCCCAACGGCTCACCGCCTGTCCGCTGACACCCAATGCGGCCGCCAGTTCTTCCTGCGTTCTCCCGTCTCTCTTGCGAAAGGCACGGATGGTTTCACCAAGCTTAATATTCATAATCACACCTCATTTTTCGCATAAATGGGGACTTTCCTCCCCTGTGCTTCCATTATAGCAGACCCGTACCGCAAAATCAAACATCAATCTGTTGTTGTGCTCCCAACAATCCCTTGAGTTTACACATTATTCATATTAATGTGCTATACTACCACCAACAAAACATTGTACTAATGAGGTATTCTTATGCGTATCGTACTTGCTATTGACTCATTCAAAGGAAGCCTTTCCTCCAAGGATGCTGCCGATGCGGCAAAGGAAGGGATCCTCACCGTCTGCCCCGAGGCGGAGGTGACCGCAGTTCCCATTGCGGACGGCGGCGAAGGGACCGTTGAGGCTCTTGTAAACGGAATGGGCGGCGAAATGCGCACCGTCACCGTTCACGGTCCCCTCATGGAGCCTGTGGAGGCCCCCTACGGCTATCTTCCCGAAAGCAAGACTGCAATCATCGAAATGGCAGCAGCATCAGGTCTGGTTCTCGTTCCGAAAGAAAAGAGAAATCCCCTTGTCACCACCACGTACGGTGTGGGTGAGCTGATTCGTCACGCCATCGACTCGGGGGCGCGGCATTTCATCATCGGCATCGGCGGAAGCGCCACCAACGACTGCGGCGTAGGCATGCTTCAGGCGCTGGGCTGGCGTTTTTCCGACACGGATGGAGTCTGCTCCCTCTCCGACGTAAAATTAATTGACAAAAGGGGCGTTCTCCCCGAGCTTACCGAATGCACCTTCCGCATTGCCTGCGACGTGACCAATCCCCTGTGCGGTGAAAACGGTGCCGCGGCAATTTATTCCCCCCAAAAGGGTGCCGATGCGGACATGGTAAAGGTGCTGGATGGGGCAGGACTCCGTTTTGCCGAGCTTTATTCCGCAACGGGAAACGATGCCTCCCCCTTCCCCTGCGGTGCATCCCACCATCACCCGGGTGCGGGAGCGGCAGGCGGTCTCGGCTTTGCGTTCCTTGCCTTCCTCGGAGGAGAGCTTTGCTCCGGCATCAAGTTGATTATGGAAGAAACGGGGCTGGAGGAAAAAATCCGTACCGCCGATCTCGTGTTCACGGGAGAAGGCAGAATCGATGCCCAGACCTCCATGGGAAAAGCTCCCGCCGGTGTGGCAGAGCTTTGCAGAAAGCACGGTGTCCCCGCCGTTATGGTTGCGGGAGGATGCAAGGACGTCAGCACCGTCTGCGGCTATCCCTGCTTCTCCGTTCTCCGCGGCCCCATGACGCTGGATGAAGCAATGGATCGCACCAATGCATGGAAAAATATGCGTGAGACCGCGGCCGCTGTGACTGCCATGGCAATGTCCTTCGGAAAGAAATAAGGAGGTTGACCATGACAACCGCCCCCCTTCATCAAAACGAATACGCCGTCGGCATCGACATCGGAACTACCACCGTAAGCGGTGCTGTGATCGATCTCACCGAGAAAAAGCGGACGGAATCCTACACCGTGCCGAACAGCCACCGCCTCTCCTCTGCCCGTCCCGAATTTGCGGAACAAGATGCGGAAGGAATTATCCATACCGCCCTTGATCTTCTGAATCAGATTAAAACAGCCTACCCCAACATCCGTTCCATCGGCGTCACGGGACAGATGCACGGGATTCTCTACCTCAACGAAAAGGGGGAGAGCGTGTCTCCCCTGATGACCTGGCAGGACAAACGGGGAGACATCCTCATGGACGACGGCTCCACCTGCTGCGGTAAAATCAAAGCTCTCACCGGAGAAACGGTCCCCACTGGGTACGGACTTGCCACCCATTGCTACAACGTAATGCACGGACTGGTTCCCGAGGATGCCGTAACCTTCTGCAGTATCATGGACTATCTTGCCATGCGGATCACGGGACGGAGAACCCCGTTGGTTCACCCCTCCGTTGCCGCAAGTTTTGGTTTGTTTGACCGCAAAACATCCGCTTTCCGTACCGATAAAATCGCCGCCCTTCCCATGGGAGCGATCCGTCTTCCCGAAATCACAAAAGACAGCGACCTTGTGGGAGAGTACCTCGGAATCCCCGTTTCCGCTGCCATTGGAGACAATCAGGCATCCTATCTCGGCTCGGTGAAGCACGCGGAAGACAGCATTCTCGTCAACATCGGCACAGGAAGCCAGATTTCCATGATCTCCGATGACTGCACCGAAACCGCGGACATAGAAATCCGCCCCTTGATCAAGGGAAAATTCCTCCTCTGCGGCTCCGCCCTTTGCGGCGGCTCCGCGTATGCCCTCTTGGAACGTTTTTTCCGTGAATATGCGATCAACTGCGGTCTCCCCGATGTGCCGCAGTACGACATCATGAACCGCATGGCAAAGGAAGCCTACGAGAATAAGGAGCCGATCCCCCATATCGATACCACCTTCGACGGAACAAGGTCCGACCCCTCCCGCCGTGGGGAGATTTCCAAGATCGACAGAGGAAACTTCACTCCTCAAGGCCTGACTCTCGGCTTTATCTACGGAATCTGCAGAGAACTTTACGATCGGATTCCTAAGGAAAACATGGCAAAGAAACGGGAAATCGTGGCATCGGGAGGGGGCGTTCAGCGGAACGAAGTCATGCCGGCGGTCCTTTCCGACCTGTTCGGTCTCCCCATTTTCCGAAGCTGTACCAAAGAAGAAGCCGCAGGAGGAGCCGCCCTCTTCTCCGCACTCAACGCAGGGATTCTTCACAGCATGAACGATTTTTCCGACTTTATTCATTATTGATAGTGAGGTACTCGTATGCGAACCTTGACTGTCTGTGAAGTCGATGTTTCAGCGGATTCACCTTCACCGAAGCCGCCTGCAACCGTTTTGTCAAGGAGAAAGAGCGGTTCGGGCTTCACTACAACCTTTGGACCCTCATCCACAACAACCGATAACCCAAAGAAAGGAGCGATCCACTTATGGATAACGTTAAAATTTCTTTTGATCTGACCGAATATCCCGCTTCCCTTTCCGCCGTAAAAAACGGACAGACCTCTCTTACCGTGAATGCTGCCGAGGGTGAGATTTCCTGCAGCATCTATTACGACTTCGACGAGCGTCCCCTTACGTTGACCGCCACCGCCGCAAAGGATGACAAGATCTCCCTTGTTCTCATGCCCCACCGCATTGAGCTTTACGTAAACGGCACTTTGACGGACGAGGAGTGGCCCAAGGGAAACCGATTCTTTGCCATGGGCGATCCCGTTGACGCTCCCTTTGCCGTAGCTGCGGAACCCTACACCGAGCCGCTGAACGACGATCTCCCTGCTGTTCTCTATACCTTCACCAACGCGGACGGCTGGAGACCGGAGGAAAACGTTTTTGTGGGCGACTGCATGCCCTACCTCCGTGACGGAGAGTATCATGTGCTCTATCTGAAGGACAGACACCACCACCAGAGCAAGTGGAGACTGGGTGCACATCAGTGGGAGCACATCTCCACCAAGGATTTTAAGAAATGGGCAGTTCATCCCATGGCGGTACCCATCACCCACCCCGACGAAGGCTCCATCTGCACAGGCTCCTGGATTCGCTCGGAGGATACGGAATACCTCTTCTACACCGTCCGTCACGGCAGAGGAATCCCCGCTACCATTGCACGAAGCGTTTCAAAGGACGGCTACCACTTTAAGAAAGACAGCAATTTCGGTTTCACTATTTCCGAGCAGTACGATTTTGCGGGAGCACGTGACCCCAAGGTCATCAAGGGAGAGGACGGAAAATACCATATGTTTCTCACCACATCCCTGACCGCAGAGGATCGGGGCTGCCTCGCCCACCTTGTCTCCGACGATCTGGATCATTGGGTGGATACGGATGTCCCCATGTACACCGCTCCCGATGACGATCAGCCCGAATGCCCCGACTATATTTTCTATAACGGATGGTACTACCTGTTCTTCGGAACCAAGAACGGAACCAAGTATCTCTATTCCGACCGCCCCTTCGACGGCTGGAAGACCCCGAAAAATCCCGTTGTCCCCTGCGGAAACGTACCAAAGGGTGGGGTTTGG
This sequence comes from Eubacteriales bacterium, assembly GCA_045631365.1. Taxonomy (GTDB): domain Bacteria; phylum Bacillota; class Clostridia; order Oscillospirales; family CAG-272; genus UMGS1696. Next base: position 6,433 of record JAZQUQ010000274.1, read on the forward strand.
GGAGACAAAATCGTCTTCACCGGCTTCCGCTGTATGGGCGGGTATGCGGGAACCATGATGTTCCTTTCGGCAACTGCCGACGAGAACGGCGAGCTGATTTTTGAGTAAAATAGTATATTGGGGGGAGAAAAACTTTTTGAAAAAAGCTTTTTCTCCCCCCAAGCCCCCACTTTTCAAAAACTTTTAAAAAAGACACGAAAAAAGCACATATGGGCTCCATATGCCGGATCTGTCTGTTGTTAAATCCATTTTTTGAAGTTTTTTGTAAAGAA
>JAZQUQ010000275.1:0-3152 GCA_045631365.1 Eubacteriales bacterium
TGATTATGACCCTCGGTTCCGTATTCTTCTCGGAGCTTTTCACAGGTCTTGTAAAGAATATTTAACGAAAACAGCTCGGTCATCCCACACGGGACAGCCGAGCTGTTGTTTTTTGCTCTATTTCAAATATTGGGGGAGAAAAACTTTTTGAAAAAAGCTTTTTCTCCCCCGAAATTTTGGCGCAGCCAATATTTCTGCCCCTCAACTTTTCAAAAACTTTCAATGAAAAAGGCAGGGGGCTAGTTTTGCCGTAATTATGGTTGCATTATTCTTGCGGAACGGAGTGAAATCAGATCTCTTTTGCCGCCATTTTTGCGATCATCTTGCCGATGGGTGCAGGTTCATCTGCCGCGATGCAGGGCATATGTGCATCCTCGGGATAAACGATGAGGAATGTCCCGGGACGGAGGGTTACGAAGTCTTCCTTATCCCCTTCCAGGAAGTACACGTCGTTTTCGGGGTCTTCCTTGGTCACGGTGAGGGCGGAAACGTCGGCAACACCGATTCGTTCCACACCATAGGAAACAAAGTGGATGTCCAGTTCCTTATAATGTGCTTCCCAAAGACCTTCAGAAAGAGGCTTGGAGTTGAGAGGACGAACGCGGATCAGCACTTTTCCGCCTTCCAGGGGAATATCCGCAAATTCCTTGGGTGCTGCTTCGGGATTTTCCATCACCGCCGCAAAATAGTCCAGCGCCTGCATGATGTCTTCGCCAAGATCCGCATAGCGGGCACGGTTCTTTACATTTCCGATTACCATAATAGTTTACCTCATTTCTGAATAATAGTTAGTCTTCTTTGCCGTCGAAGCAGTAGGTACAAACCTTCGAGGGATCCAACCCGATGGAGTCCAGCATGTCGTCAAGACGGAGATACTGGAGAGAAGTAAAGTGAAGCTTCTGACGGATATTTTCAAGCATATTGTTGTAGCGTTCGCTGTCGGGATCGCAGTATTCGCGCAGCACCTCATCGGAAGGCTCGCAGCCTTCAAGCTCCACAATCACCCGACGTGCAATCAGCTCCATGGGAGAGTTGGAACGGGAGAAATTCAGATACTTGCAGCCGAACATGGTCGGAGGACATCCGGTACGGATATGAACCTCCTTGGCACCGCAGGTGTAAAGGAATTCTGTCGTTTCACGAAGCTGGGTTCCGCGGACGATGGAGTCGTCAATGAGAAGAAGCCGCTTGTCCTCAATGAGATCGTGAATGGGAATCAGCTTCATTTTTGCGATCAAGTTTCGCTTGCTCTGATGGGTGGGCGTAAAAGATCGGGGCCACGTGGGGGTATATTTTACGAAAGGTCTTGCATAAGGAATCTTGGACTCATTGGCATAGCCGATAGCGTGTGCAATACCGGAATCGGGCACACCGGCTGCAATATCGGGGTTCACCTTTCCCTTATCACGCATCGCCAAACGGGCACCGCAATTATAGCGCATCTGTTCCACGCTCATGCCCTCGTAAGAAGAGGACGGATAGCCGTAGTAAACCCAAAGGAAAGAGCAAATCTTCATCTTATCTCCGGGAGAGACCAAAGTTTTCACTTCCTCGGGGGTGATCACCACAACTTCACCGGGGCCAAGCTCTCTGTAGTCGCTGTATCCAAGGTTCAGATACGCAAAGCTTTCCATACTGGCACAGTATCCCTCCTCCTTGTGACCGATCACAATGGGAGTTCTGCCAAGCTTATCCCGTGCCGCATAAATCCCCTTTGGGGTAAGGATCAGCATACTGAGGGAGCCTTCCACGATCTCCTGCACATAGCGGATACCGTCGATAAAGTTGTCCTTCTGGTTGATGATCGCCGCCGCAAGCTCGGTGGGGTTGATCTCTCCGTTTGCCATCTCAAAGAAATGGGTTTTGCGGCTGATCATTCCTTCTACGATCTCGTTGGCGTTGTTGATCTTTCCCACCGTTGTAATGGCAAAGGTGCCGTGATGGGAGCGAACCAGGATGGGCTGTGCCTCGAAATCGGAGATACATCCGATACCAAGGTGACCGTGCATGGTATTTGCCTCGGAAGTGAACTTGGTTCGGAACGGAGTGTTCTCTATGTCGTGAATCGCCTTGTCAAAGCCGTGTTCTTGGCTGTAGACCGCCATGCCCGCACGTCTCGTGCCGAGATGGGAGTGATAGTCCACGGCGTAAAACAGGTCAAAAACACAATCTTCCCTTGATGCTGTACCGAAAAATCCGCCCATATATGATTAACCTCTTTTTATCTGATAAATTGCTGGTTCTATTATACCACAAACCTTGCCGTGTGAAAAGGGATATTTCTGAAATTTTTTCGGAATCTTGAAAAATCGCCCCTACTCCCCCTACAAACAATACCCCCGACAGATTTTGGGGTCTGATCAACCAATCTGTCGGGGGTTATCTATTCACAGGAACAAGTCTGCTGTTTTCTTTACTTCTTTCCAAGCTCCAGCGTACGCTCGTATGCCGCGATGACCGCTTCCATGGATGCGCTGCGGAAGCCTCCGTTTTCCAACGCCTTCACGCCGCGGATAGTCGTTCCGCCGGGGCTTGTGACACCATCCTTCAGCTGACCGGGATGCATGCCCGTTTCCATCAGATATTTCGCCGTGCCGATGACCATCTGCTCTGCATAAAGGAGCGCCTTCTGTCTGGGCAGACCGCAGGTAACCGCACCGTCCGCCAATGCTTCGATAAACATCGCCGCAAAAGCGGGACCGCAGCCGCTTACAGTACTTCCCGCGTCGATGAGATTCTCGGGGATTCGGTCAAGCACGCCGGATTTTTCCATAAATTCGCAGAAGAACGCCGTCTCCGCTTCCGTTACGTTGTCGGTGCAGGCGTAAAGGATCATGCCCTCGCCCACGGATGCGGGAATGTTGGGCATAATGCGGATCACGGGGTATTCCCCGCCCGCCATTTCACGGATGGTTTCGATAGTCAGTCCTGCCGCCATGGAAACGAGAATAGGAGCGTTTTCCCTTGCCGCAAGGGCATCCTTGACTCCCGAAAGCATCCCACCCATCACCTGAGGCTTCACACCGAGGAAGATATACTCCGCCTCCGCCGCGATCTCCTCAGCAGAACACACCGCACAGCCGAATTCGGCAGATGCTTCCGCTGTTTTCTTTTCATCCATATAAGTCGGAGGCCAAGCGGGCTTAGGAAGA
>JAZQUQ010000276.1:0-17574 GCA_045631365.1 Eubacteriales bacterium
GACGGTCAGTACGCTTCCTTCGGCTGCGTAACAGAGGGCATGGAGACTGCAGACGAAATCGTAGGCGTCCCCACCGACATGCGTGATAAGCCCATGAAGGAACAGAAGATCGCATCCATGACTGTCGAAACCTTCGGCGTAGAATACGCAGAACCCGAAAAGCTGGATCGGTAATTTAATCAGAAGTTTTTCTCCCTCCCCTGAAACCCCTCCCACTTTTCAAAAACCTTTAAACAAGTGATATCTTCAAAACAAAAACAGGTGCAGACAAACCATAATCTGCACCTGTTTCAACTTATACCCACTCAATCCTGTTATATGCATAAAAGTTTTTGAAAGGATGGGGGCGCGTGGGAGGGGAAACCATTCTCAAAAAGTTTTCCCTCCCCCCCAAAATTATATTTGATAGACTTAAAGAATGGACTGCAGGAACTGCTGGAGTCTGGGGTGTTTGGGGTTGGTGAAGATGTTTTCGGGGGTGTCGTCTTCTGCGAGGACGCCGTCGCACATGAAGACCACACGGTCCGCCACTTCGCGCGCAAAGCCCATTTCGTGGGATACAACCAGCATGGTCATACCTTCCTTGGCAAGCTGCTTCATAACGTCCAGTACCTCTCCTACCAGCTCAGGGTCGAGGGCGGAGGTGGGTTCGTCGAACAGCATGATCTTGGGCTGCATGGCAAGGGCGCGGGCGATGGCAACACGCTGCTGCTGACCGCCGGAGAGACGGTTGGGATACTCATCTGCCTTGTCCGCAAGACCAACCTGATCGAGGAGCTTCCGTGCCAGAGGCTCGATTTCCTCTCTCTTCATCTTCTTTACGGTCATGGGCGCCAGCATGATGTTATCAAGTACCGTCCGGTGAGGGAACAGGTTGAACCGCTGGAATACCATACCCATTTCCAGCATCAGCTGCTTGTGCTGAACGGGATCGATCTTATCGATGGTCTTGTTGTTCTCCTTGTGGAGGAACAGCTCTTCATTAATGAAAATTTTTCCGCTTGTAATTTCTTCAAGCTGGTTAAGGGAACGGAGGAACGTACTCTTTCCCGCACCGGATGTACCGATGATAACAATCACTTCACCCTGATGTACGGTGAGGTTGATATCCTTCAGCACTTCCAGGCTTCCGAAAGACTTGCTGACATGCTCCGTCCGCAGAATTTCTGTTTTGTTTGTCATAGTATGTAGATACCTTTTTATTATTTTGTTTGAATTTCGTCCTTCTACGGATTACTCATACACGGACAGCTTCTTCTCGATCTTTCCGAAGAGGAAGGTGAAGAACGCGGTGATAATCAGATAAATCACAAGGGCAGGAACGAATACCAGATACGCACCGTTTGCCGCAATACCCTTGGAAATGGTGGTAATATCCATGAGACCGATAACGAACACCATGGACGCATCCTTCAGAAGCATGATGAACTCATTTGCCAGAGGGGGAACGAGACGGCGGAAGGTCTGGGGAATGATGATTTTGGACATGGTCTGGCTGTGTGTGAAGCCGAGGGCCTTACCTGCCTCATACTGTCCCTTGTCAATGGACTGGATGGCAGCACGGACGATTTCCGCACAGTATGCGGCATTGTTCAGCGAGAACGCGATCAGAGCCGCAACAAAGGCGCCCTTGAACACCGCGTCGGGGTCGTTGGCTGAGAACAATCCCTTCCAGTTAAAGCCGTCCACGAGACCCGGGATGGCAAGATAGATCACGAAGATCTGAATCATCAGAGGTGTTCCGCGGAAGAAGAATATGTAAGCGCTGCAGGGCGCGGAGATAAACTTGTGCTTGGAAATCTTACCCAACGCGAAGAAGATGGAGAGGAATACACCGATTACCATACAAGCTGTTGTTAAGAACAGAGTCAGCTTTGCACCGTACAGAAGGCTTTGACCGCAGCCAAGCATACGGTAGGTGTAGTTGATGAGCTGACCGACCACCTTTGCGGGGCCTTCTGCCGCATCGAATACCTGGCCCGCAAAACCGACGTAACGCTCGGACATGGCCTTTGCGCCCTCGGTTGCGAAACTGCAGTAGTTGATAAAGTAGAGATCGTTATAAGTGGTAACGACGTTTTTGTAAACCAGCTTTTCGTCCGCTGCAAGCATTTCCTGCATAGCTTCCGATGCCTGCGCCTTCAGCTCTGCTTCCGAGGGCTTCAGAATGGCGAATACGGACATCACAAGGAAAATACCGAGGATCACGAGACACACGGTTTTGGTGTCCTTCTCCCACTTGCGAACGTCAAAAAAACTCAACGCTTTCTTCATATGTGATATGTGTCGGCGGCACCGTTCAGCGGTACCGCATCCTTTCTTTTGCTTAATAATAATGAATCAAAACAGGCACATAAGTGTTATCCACTATGCGCCTGTCGGTGGAATCAATGGTCAGATAAAAATCAACCAAACCACTTGGTGGTGTTTGCTGCGAAGAAGCCTTCTTCTGTGAGAGCAGCGATTGCCTTGTTGATAGCATCCTGCAGAGCAGCGTTTTCCTTGCCCATTGCGATACCGAACTGCTCGGGAGCAGAAGTGTCGGTGTAAACGATGGTGTACTTTTCGGGGTTCTTCGCAACGTAGGAATCTGCAACGGTGCTGTCGCAAACGACTGCTTCCACTTCGCCGTTTGCAAGCTCGGTGAAGCAGGTGGGAACCTGTTCGTTTCTCTTAACGGTAGCGGAGATGGAGCCTGTGTCGATGAGGCCGGTGATCATGATATCGGAAGCGGTTTCCTTCATAACGGAAACGGAAAGACCGTTCAGGCTTGTGAAGTCAACGATTTCGAGGTCGGAACCGGTGGGAACAACGATGCACTGGTAGTTGTTGATGTAGGGTGTGGAGAACGCCATTTCTTCCTTACGTTCTTCGGTAATGGTAACACCGGAGATAACAACGTCGTAGTTCATGCCGATACCTGCGAAGATTACGTCCCATGCGGTGTTGATGTAGTTGAGTTCGAGGCCGAGCTTGTCAGCAATTGCCTTTGCCATGTCAACGTCGAAACCAACGGCAGTTACGCCGTCTTCTGCGTAGTATTCGAAGGGAGGATAGCCGATTTCCATACCGATGGTCAGAGTGTTGTCTGCCATCAGACCGAGGGAAGCAACGTCAACTTCGATCTTGGAGCCTGCGGCTTCGTTGTTTTCTTCTGTCTTACCGCAGCCGGTAAAACCAAATGCGCAGGATGTCAGCATCAGACCTGCAAGAATAGCGGAAAAAATCTTTTTCATGTCAAAACTCCTTAAAATTTATATAAAATTCAGTTGATTGCTTTGAAGAAAATCCTTCAATAGCGGATGCATGTGATATTGTACCTTTTTTCTTCGCAAATGTCAATAGGTTTTTGCAAAGTTTTTTATAAATATGCAATATTCTTCCCGCATTCAACGAATATACCGTATATTATTCCCCGAATATTCAAAAAAGCCATTCTCCTATACCAAATCCCCGTTCAAAATACCATTCTGAAAGTTTTTTGAAAAGAGGGAGGGGTGCAGGGGAGGGAGAAAAACTTTTTGCAAAAAGTTTTTCTCCCTCCCCTGCAAAAACTATATTTCAGTCAAGTCCCCACGGTGCGGCGTCGCTGGGCATTTTCCAGTCTCCGCGGGGGGAGAAGGAAACAGAACCCACTTTGGGACCGTCGGGGAGCGCGCTCCGCTTGAACTGCTGGGTGAAGAATCGGCGAAGGAAGGTGCGAAGCCACTTTTCGATGACGGCATCGTCGAACTTTCCGTCAAACGCCGCCTTTGCCTCACGGAAGATTTTCTCGGGTTCTTCGCCATAGCGGACAAAATGGTACAGGAAGAAATCGTGCAGCTCATAGGGACCTACGATATCCTCGGTTTTCTGGGAAATTTCGCCATCCTTGGCGGGAAGAAGCTCGGGACTGACGGGGGTCGCCAGCACATCGCGGAACACCTCGCTTGCGCGGATGTTTCCCTCTCCTTCGCACACATCGGCGTAATAGGACACAAGCCGGCGCACCAGAGTCTTCGGAATTCCCCCGTTCACACCGTAGTTGGACATGTGATCCCCGTTGTAGGTCGCCCAACCCAGCGCCAGCTCGGAAAGGTCTCCCGTACCGATGACAAGGGCATTGCAGCCGTTTGCGATATCCATAATAATCTGCGTCCGTTCTCTTGCCTGGGCGTTTTCGTAAACCACCGTCAGATCGTTGGGGTCATGCCCGATATCACGGAAGTGGATATCCACCGCCTCTTTAATATCAATGCAGCGGAAGGAGGTTCCGAATGCCAAAGCCAGTTCCTCCGCATTGGACCGCGTCCGCCCCGTGGTGCCGAAGCAGGGCATGGTCACGGAGGTAATGGCAGACCGAGGCATTCCCACAAGGTCGGCGGCACAGACCGTTACGATCAGCGCAAGGGTGGAATCCAACCCGCCCGAGAGTGCAATGACGCATCCCGAAGCATGGGCAGCCCGAAGCCGTTTTGCAAGCCCTCTCGCCTGAATGTCAAGCATTCGACCACAGGTTTCCGCCCCCTCTTTCGGGCAGAAAGGATCGGGAGAAATCACCCCCGAAAGATCGGTTTCCGAAAGATCAAGGGAAAAGGGCAGGGTCAAATGATTGAAGGCTTCCCCGCACTCCTTTTTCTTCCTTCGGTCGTGGGTCAGATGCTGGAGATCAAACACCGCCGTGGTCAGTGCCTCACCGCCGAAAGGAGGATTTTCAGCCACAACCCTGCCGTTTTCCGCAAGGATGCAATGACCGCCGAACACAAAATCCGTGGTGGATTCCGTCTCTCCAGCTTCCGCCGTAATGCATGCACAAATCTGCCGTCCGCTGATGCTTTCCGCCATCATGCGGCGATAGCGCTCTCTGCCCACAATTTCGCTGATGGCAGAGGGATTGGCAATCACAGCAGCACCGCCGTGGGCAGAGGAAGGAATCGGCGCCCACAAATCCTCACCGATTTCACAAGCCACGGTGAGCTTGGGCATTTCGGTGCAGGAGAAACGAAGCTCTGCACAAAACGGAACCCATTTGCCGCAGAAAGTAACGGTATTCATGCCCTCGGGTGCAGGAGCAAACCAGCGGGTATCCTCCTCGGAAAGATGGGTTTTCGGAACAATCCCGAGAAGCTCTCCGTCGGAGAACGCCGCGGCACAGTTGTAGAGCAATCCGCTTTGGCACACGGGACAGCCCGCAATCACAAGCATCTTTTTCCCTTTGGTGTGTGCGATGATCTGCCCCAACGCCTCCTCGGCACGGGCAAGAAGGGTGTCGGTGAAAAAGAGGTCTCCCGCCGTTTTTGCGGTCACGCACAGCTCGGGAAACACAAGAACGGCACATTTCTCATCGTATGCACGGTCGATGAGTGCGGTGATGGAAGAAACGTTCTGAAGGGGCGAGCCTACCGTAACCTCGGGAACAGCGGCCGCCGTTTTAATAAATCCGTGAATCATATTGGTACCTCGCCTATTTCATTGATTTGCTGTTTCACGAAGGTATTCCTCCGCGAATCCTGCGGCAACCGCACCGTCTGCACAGGCAGTTACCACCTGACGAAGGGGCTTGGTGCGGACGTCTCCCGCTGCAAACACACCGGGGACAGAGGTCTTGGTGTCCTCCCCCGCCGTCAGATACCCTGCGGAATCCATGTCAACCATCCCCTTGAAAGGGTCGGTGTCGGGAATTCTGCCGATAGCAACAAACAATCCTTCCGCCGAAAGGGTGGTAATTTCACCCGTTTTCAGGTTCTTCACCTCCACACCCGAAAGGGATTTTTCCCCAAGGAGTGCGGTAACCGCGGAATCCGTAATCAGCTCGATGTTTTCCTTCTTCTCTGCCTGCTTTACGTAGATGGGCGAAGCACGGAAAGCGTCTCTGCGGTGGACGATATATACTTTCTCCGCAAGATTGGAAAGGTAGAGGGCATCTTCAAAAGCAGTATTGCCTCCCCCCGAAACCACCACGGTTTTCCCGCGGAAGAACATTCCGTCGCAGGTGGCACAGTAGGATACCCCTCTGCCGAGAAGGGCTTCCTCCCGTTCCAAACCAAGCTTTCGCGGTCTTGCGCCGGTGGCGATGATCACGGTGTCCCCGAGGATTTCGCCGTCGGCTGTGATCACCCGCTTGGGAGAGGAGGAGAAATCGCCCCCCGTCACCTCACCGAACAGCTCCACCGCACCGAGTGCCATGGCCTGTTCCCGCATTTTTTCCGTCAGCTCCCAACCGGATACCGCGGAAAATCCGGGATAGTTTTCAATATTGGAGGTGGTTCCCATCTGTCCGCCGGGAGCCAGTTTTTCAAGAATGGCACAGGTCAGCCCCGCACGGAGCGCATAAATCGCCGCCGTATATCCCGCAGGGCCCGCACCGATGATCAGTACATGATATTTTTCCATTTTATTTATTCCTTTAACTGAGGGTTATCTGATTTCCGAGTAGACCAGCCGTCCGTTGATCCGCTCCGACTTCATCAAAGAGATACGGCTGACGACGGCAGAGGCTTTCGGCACGGGAAACCGCACAGGCTCTCCCGCCCATTCCACTTCTCTTGCCACGGTGATGTGTGCTTTGAAGGGCTTTGGGTCGAAGGAAACCCCTTCTCTGCGGAGGGCATCCCGAACTCTGCCGGCAAGGTCTTCTCCCTTTCCGCCGCTTTCCACACCAAGCCAATAAAGATTGCCGAAATGACCGCTTTTCGAGAGACGGACCTCAAACGGATCCACCGAAACGCTCTTCACAGCACGAAGCGCTTTCGATGCATCCCGCACCTCTCCGATGAACGCAAGAGTCAGGTGCAGATTTTCGGGACGGGAGAAATTCCCCGAGAGAGCAGCCCCCCTCAGCTCCCGCTGATAGGAAAGGATGGCGTTTTTGAAGGGATCGTCAAAATTAACAGCAGCAAACAGTCTCATAGGGACTCCTTTTTCGGTATTCTTTGTCATTCTTTCAATATTATACATCCCATTTCGCTTTTTGGCAAGGCTTCAGAGAAGGATTCCTCTTCCGAGGGCGGTGGAATAGATCACCGTTTCCGCAATTTCTTCCCCAAAGAGCCGTTCGCAGATTTCCTTATAGTACAGGAGCTGCTTTTTATGCCGTCGGATCAGCTTTTCTTCCCCCAATTTGGGGTTTTCGTATTCTTCCCGCTTCATGGAATCGGTTTTGTAGTCCACCAGCACCAGTCCACGTTCTCCGCGGAATACGCAGTCCACCACACCCTGTACCGTCACCTTGATGCCGTTTTCCGAAAGCTGTTTCCGCAGTTCTTCCTCGGAGGTGAATTTCTCCGCCTCCATCCGCACGTTAAAGCGGAATTCCCGCTTCACCATGTCCGAAGCGCACATCCGTCGGAACAGATCACTTGCCGCAAACCGTTTGATATGGGTCAGATTCACAAGCTCTGCCGTTTCGGGGGAAAGGTATCTTGCCTTCACCAATCGGTCAAGCTCTGCCTCCGCCCCTTTATCCCGAAGGAGAACGGGATTCATAAACTGCAGGAACAGATGGGTGGCGCTTCCCCGATCGGCGGCGTTGGGTTCTGCTTTTCCCGCCATAAACTGAGGCAGAGGTACGGGGATTTCCGTCCCCTCCTCCCGTTCCGCCGCGGGGGAATCAAAGGTGATCGCCTCCGTCTCCCCGTTTTCCGCATCGTCCAGAATATTGGGGTGAAGAGTGGAAACCGACAGTTTGGCAGGAATCTTTCCAAGGAACGCAAAGGGATAACGGTAGCCGAAACTCTCCGCAAAATCGTAAGCTTCCGCCGCTTGTTCCTCTTCGGGAAGCATTTCCTCATTTGGAGTAACTTCCTCCTTTTGCGGAAGTTCCTCCTCGGGTAGCCCGTACGCGGGCAGGAAGGGAACGATCTCCTCCACAGGGATCACCTTAGTCGTATAGAACTCCGCCTCCCCGAAGCGAACCGCACCCTTGACGATCAGATCACGGTAGGACGAGCTTTCCCTTACCGACCATTCCGTAAAGTAATCCTTGTCCCGCTCCGCTTCCGCAAGGAGCTTCTCCGCGTTCTGCGTTCTTGCGGTGATGATAAGACGGTTTCTCGCTCTGGTCATGGCAACGTACAGAATCCGCATTTCCTCGTTGATGGAGTCCACCCGTTTTTTCTCCGCAATGCCCCGTCGGACCGCAGTATCGCACCGCACCAGTCCCCCCTCATCGGGAAGGGTCATGCCGAAGCCCAAGATGGGGTCAAACAGCAGATGCTTCTGTTCGTCGGCACGGTTTCTGTCTCTGCCGCATTCCGCAAGGAAGCATACGGGGTACTCTAACCCCTTTGAAGAATGGATGCTGACGATGGTGACCGCATTTTCTTCCCCCACCTCTGCCGATTCCGACTCACTGTTCTCGTTCAGATATTCAATAAATCCCGATAGACCTCCGAACCGACCGCTTTCGTACCGTCTTGCCGATTCGTACAGCCGATTGAGGGCGGTCCGTTCCGCGGCATCCTCAAAGACCTCGGGCAGATCGGACAAGCCAAGCTCCCCGTAGAGAAATTCGAGATATTTGTCCGCCTTCATGCTTCGGGCAATCCCTTTGTGCCTCTTCACCCACTTGGCAAGAGCCACGCATTTTTCCGTAAGCGCGGGAGAAAGAAGGGTTTCCTCCCCTTCCGTCCGTTCTTCGGATTCCAAGGTATAGCCGAAATCCCCGCCCGGTTCCGCGGTCTCAGCGGCACGGGTGACCGCCATATAAAGGGGAGTGTCTCCGCCGTATTCCTTCAGCGCCACGATGTCGTCCGTGGTGAAGCCGAATACGGGAGAACGCATGGCACCCGCCGCATAGATTTCCCGAAGGGGATTGTCCACAAGATTTAGAATACACATCACAAGCCGCGCGGATTTCGCTGACATGGGAGTTACATTGGTCTTCATCCGCACACGGATCCCTCTCCGCATCAGCGCTTCCCCGTACACCTCCGCAAGTCCCTTGGATTTCCGCAGGATCACGGCAATATCGGAAGCGCGGCAGGGTCGTTCCCCGTCGATGAGCTCCGTATCCAGCATTTCCGCAATGCGGTCTGCCACGTATTCCGCCTCGGGATTGAAGCTGTCGTCCCATTCGGGGGCATCGCTTTCCTCCCCGGAGCTTTTCTTCCGCGGCTTTTCGATGAGGCAGATTTCCACGGGCGGCTTCGGGGATTCCGATCCCCCTTTTCCGCAGATGAGCGCATCGTCCTCCGTATAGGGAATGCCGCCGTGGGGGAACATATAGCCCGAAATCATGTTGACAAAGCGGACCACAGGCTCGTCGCACCGGAAATTCTCACTCATGAAGATACAGTTTCCCCTATCGGGAGAGAAGGGCTCTGTCTCCTCTTCCCCCTTCAGCACGGGCCAGCGGTCTCGGTATCCCGAGAACACCTCCGGCTCCGCCCCGCGGAAACGGTAAATGGACTGCTTGATATCCCCCACCATGAATCGGACGGAATTTCCCGAAAGGGCACGGAAGATATCGTCCTGCACGTGGTTGGTATCCTGATATTCGTCGATAAAAATGTATTTGTACCGATTCCCCACCTCTTTTGCCGCCTCGGTGGGGTTTCCGTCTTCTCCGATAAAGAGCTTCAATGCATACAGCTCCAGATCCGCATAATCAAGGGCATTCTGCGCCCGTTTTCTCTTAGCGAAGGATCGGTAGTAAGCGCGAAGCACGTCCCCCAGCGTTCGGAGAATCCGTGCGGTACGCTTCATGGAGAGGATCAGAGACTCTTCGTCTGCGGCAAAGTAATTCTTCCCGATCTCCTTCCATTCCTTTTCAAAGCGGTCACGGACAATTTTGAAATAATCGCTTGTTTCGGTTTTGTCCTTCGCCCCCAACCGACCGAGGGGAACGGGGCTGTAATCCCGAACACAGCTTCGCACAGCGGAATAATCCCCGTCATTTACCGCAGATTCCGTTTTTTCTACGGTTTCAAGAAGATGAAGAAGGGTGGGACCGTAGCAATCTGCCGCCTTGCCTCCCTCGCCGAAAAGATCATCTCTCAGATCTGTCAGCACCGTGCGGTAGTGGCGAAGCATCAGACGGATGTGATCCTTGATGTACTCCCCGTAGACGGATTTAAAAAAGCCTTCCTCCGCATCGATCTCCAGCACGTCCGCATAGCTTGCAAGACAGGTTTCGTCCCGTCCCACAGACACAAGGGAATCCGCCATATCGATAAACACCGCATCCAACGCGGCAGCATCTCTTGCGGCACCGAAGGCATCCGCCAGCTCGTGGAAGGACGCCTTGCTCTCGTTCCCATCCTTTTTTTTGCTGTCCTTATCGAAGAAATCGTCAATGGTATCCTGCATGGCGGCCGCCTTCAGCACGTTGGACGCAGACTCGTCCATGATGCTCATATCGGGAGACAGCCCAAGGGTGGGGAAATAAGGTCTGAGAACCTTGAACAAAAAGGCATGAATAGTGGAGATATCCGCCCGTCCCACGTCGGTAATGTGTCGGAAAAAGCGATTTCTTGAAATCACGGGACGGGGTTCGGTTTCATCGGAAGGAGAACGCCATTCCCGTTCCGCATCCAGCACGGCAGAGGCAATTCGTCCTCTCAATTCGTTTGCGGCAGCACGGGTGTAAGTCACCACCAGCATATCGGTCAGATTGACCTCTCCGTTTTCGTCTCCGTGGAGGAGCAAACGAAGGATTCGTGCGGTAAGGGTAGCGGTTTTTCCGCTTCCCGCCGCCGCAGACAGGAGAAGATTCCCACCCGTATGCCGGATGGCACTCTCCTGCGATTTGGTATATGTAATTTTTCCCATAGTTATGACTATTCCTTTCCTGGGTTTGAAAAAACTTCACACACGATGTGGGTTCGCTTTATTTTCAAACCTTAAACCTCCGTATCGGTGGATTCGCCGTGGCGGCAGATGGGATAGTGGGAACAGTAATCGCAGGGACTTCTGCCGTCGCGGATCAGGGGATTTGCCGCCGCATTTCCCTCTTTGATCTCCGTACTGATCCTCACAATGGTGGCTTCCAGCTCATTGTACAGCTTTCCGAATTCCTCGAGGGACACCAGATTCTTTGTATCCGCCGCTTTGCCCCCCTTCATTTTCACGGGGATAAACTTTCCCGAATGATCCATGGCACAAAGGACCTCATCATCCGCAAGGAACAGACCCGAACGGGTGATTTTCGATTTGATCAGCTCCTTCGCTTCCTCGCGGGAAAGCATGCTGTCGCTGGTAATATCCCCCGGTCTTGCGCTGAAATACACCGCCCCCGCAGGATATACCTCCGTCTCTCCCGTAACGGCGGTGTGCCGTCCCTTCCAGATGGAAAAGAGATACAGGAGAAGCTGGACGTTCAGCCCCAGCCGCACGTCGTCGAGAGAGAACGTCTTTGAGCCCGTTTTATAGTCCACAACACGGACGTACGCCATGCCCGTATCCTTGTTTTTGTAAAGATCCACCCGGTCTGCCACGCCGTTCAGCGAAACCTCCGATCCGTCGTCCAATCGGAAAGAGATGGCATCCAGAGACACCTTCCCCTCCGCCTTCACCCCAATGGGAAGCTCAAAGGCAATGGGCTTGAATTCGCTTTCCGAAAGCTCCTCCATAATGGATTCAAGGAAGCAGAGCACGTTCCGCCGCAGTCGGAGGAAGAGATACCGCAGTCTGCCGTTCATGCTCCGCGAATCCAATGCCATTACGTAGTCACGGATGATCTCGTCCGCAATCCGTTCCGTTTCCTCCGCGGGGAGGGGGTATTCCCTGTCCCCCGTTGCGGCAAAGAACCGTTCCAGCACCTCATGAACAAACACGCCGATGTCGGGAAGGGAGATTTCCGCCTTCGCACTCTCCTTCAGCTTCATGACATAGCGGCACCAATAGGAAAACGGACACTTCACGTAGCTGTCGATTCTGGACTGAGACAGGCTCATGCGGTTTCCGAACAGCCTTCCCGCCGCCGCGGAGGAGATTCGCTCCCCACCGACGCCAAGACTCATGGTACTTCCGTGGGTTCTGCCGCTCCGCTCTGCCGCAATTTTGGCAAGCTGTTTTCTCGTCTCTCCCGTTTCATAGCTGACCGCATAATCAGCGGAAGAGGGATGATACATCCGTTCCGCAAGGGGCAGCTCACCGTAGGTTGTGACGATTCCGTCCCCGAACATGGAGCAAAGCCCCGCCGCCCCCTGTGACATTTCTCCCGAAGAAACGGGAACCAGCACCGTCAGGCTCTTTTTCGCAAGACAGGCGGTGCGGTAATACATAAAATACTCTTTTGCGGTCTGCAGCTCCGTGGTGTCGGACAAAGTCACACCCACACCCGAAAGCTTCAGCTTGTCCGCATCGCAGAAAAAGCCCAAATCCTGCACCGTGCCGGGGAATTCCCCTTCCACGGAGCCGAGGATGATCATATGCTCCACCTCGCTGAACCGCACGCCGTCGGAGGAACCGAGGACCACCTCATCCATAGCGGTAGGAATGGTACCGATATCCATAGAGGAGCACACATAAGTGAAAAGTCCGCTGAATCTGCCCGCATCCAAGGGGGTATCCCCCAGAATCAGCACCAATTTATCCAGAGCAGAGCAAAGGGACTGCCATACCTGCCGTGCCGCCTCTGCCTCTCTGCCGTACCCGCCCCGCTGAAGCTCCTCCGCCTGTTTCAAGAGGGATTGATACAACCCCATCTCAAGGGCAAAGGAAACAATCCCCTCACAGATTTTCTTCACAGGGGGATTTCCCCCATTCTCATCCTTATCGAAAATCCTGCAGAAGCGAAGGACGTGGGGAAACAGCTTTTGTCTTGCACCGTTCACGATGGCAAGGGTTTCCTCCCCCCATTTTCCAAGCTCCCGACGGTAGCCATCGGGATTCATGGTCCAGCTTTCCTCCTCCGCAAACATTCTCCGTCCGCGGATGTTCCACGTTGCGGTATATTCTTCCAAGAGATCGCATTCGTAGTCCAAAAGGGGTGTGAGTCCCGTTTTGATCATGCGGATCACGTCACGGCGAAGCCAACCGTTTGCCTGAATATCGAGAAGGGATGTGATCAGGCGAATGGCAGGGTTTGCGGCAAGGGCACTTCGCTCCGAGATAAAGCAAGGGATTCCGTGCCGACGCAATGCGGTATCGATCATGCCGCATCGGCTGCCCATATTCCGTGCCACCACGCCGATGTCGGAGTAGCGGCAGCCCTCCCGAACCAAACGTTCGATCAGGGTGGCGCAAAGCTCCGCTTCCTCATAGGGATCGGCACATTTGATCACACGAATGGCGTTATCGCCCCCCGCTCCGTTCTCGGGGAGATCGTTTTCTCGGTCAAACAAGCCCTTTTCCACCCGCCACAGGGGACTTCCCTCCTCATGGCGAAGGTCTTTTTCAAGGACGGTGATCTGCACCTCCTCTCCCGATCCGTCCGTCACCTCACGGGCAAGACGCATCACCGATTCGTAATACGCACGGATTTCACGGAAGCGGATGTCCTCTTTTTCCTCTCCGTCCAGAGAAAACGTAACGGTCAAGTCAGCGGCGCGGTTCATCATGGCGCGAAGAATCCGCTTCTGAGGCATGGTAAGAGAGAAAAAGGAATCAAGGAAACAGGCCTTGTTTTTGAAATAGTCCCCGCCGATTCCTTCAAGGGTCTCACACAGGGTATTCATAATATCGTGTTTATCGCAATATTCTTCGTGGAGAAGTTCTTCGTAAGCGGCATAAATAAGAGAAAGGTCCGACAGCCGTCCCGTCAGCTCTGTTTCCCCCTCCGTCTGCTCCAAGGCATAGGCAGCCTCCTCTAACTTCAGGGGGGAAACACCGTTCTGCTTCATTTCGCCCAATGCTGCCATCAACGCGGGGAGATTCTTATCCTCTCTGCCGTCGATGCCGCGGTTGTACACGGTCAGCCCTTCCCACACGGACAGCATGGCACGCCACAGAATGAGGGCACGGCCGCCATCGTCGCATCGGTTTACCGCCAATCCGCCGTATTCACGGAACACGGAATTGGCAAGGCGGGTAAAGTTGGTAACCTCCACCCGAAGGGCATCTCTCTCGGGGATCACCTCCGCAATTTTGGTTTCCCATACCACCGTCTGCTGTTCGGGAACGATAAGGAGCACGTCAAGCTCGGTCTCGCGAAGGGTCTTCTCCATTCTGCGGAGAATCTCGGTACTCTTTCCCGATCCGCATCTGCCCAAAATAAAGTTGATCACGTAAACGCCCTCTTTCGTACAATATTATTAATGATATTATAACATCAAAGGAACGGGAATGGTAGGGGGGACGGTGAAAAAATTTTATTTGGGGAAAATTACTTGAACCGTGGAGAAAAATATGCTACAATGAAGAAAAATGAAGGAAGGGAGACCGACTTTGAAAGACCAATTGACAAAAAAAGTACGGAAGGTGTGCGAGCGTGTGGGCACGTCAGCGGCACTTGCGAAAGCGGACGAATATGCCAAAGCCATGGAAGCCGAATACGACCGCCGTGTTGCTTCCGGCATGGCAGAGCTTGACGCATATAAGGAGTTCCTCGGTGATCTCGACAAGATGGAAGATTTGCTCCGCACGCTCCCCGAAACGGAAGAAGAGGCAGCCGCCAAGGGAGAGGCCATTGCCCGAAAGGAATGGAACAAAAAGCTGTCGGCGATTCAAGGGAAGATCAACGGAATCTGGTGGCTTCTTACGGTGATCTTTTATCTTTGGTTCAGCTTCACCTTCGGAAGGTGGCACTTAACGTGGCTGATGTTTCTGTCCTCCTCCATCGGTTCCATTCTGATTGATATGCTGTTCGACTACAACAGGGGTGTTCCGAAGAAGAAGGTTTACGGAAAGCTTCACGAGATTTTCTGGCTTGCCGTGGTGATCGCGTATTTTCTCATCAGCTTCACCTTCGGAAAGTGGCATCTGACGTGGCTGATCTTCGTTCTTGGTGTTGTGGTTGAGGGCATCGTGGACCTTGTAAAGAAAATTATGGACTGAATCACGGGAACACAATGAAAAAATATACGCAAAATCCTTGACAAGAGGGATTCTGTGTGCTAAAATATTCAAAATAGGTGAGTAATTATAAACCCACCACAAAAAACGGGAGAACAAACATGAAAAACTTCACTTTTGCACGCGAATACTTTTTCTCTTACTTTTATTGCATTACGTAATCCGAGGTAAGAGTGTTTTTGCTGCAATCGTGCATGAATATAGCCAATCAAAAAGCATATATTTATCAAGATTTCACAGTCCAAAAACACTGTGAAATCTTTTTTTGCGGGGAAGCCACCGCAGGCGGGCATCGGCATAACTTTAGTCAAACGGGAGAGACAACCCACGAAGGTCGGGATGCCCCGACAGGCAAGCTCGGCACTTCTGAAGCCGAAAGTGCGAGACAACCCACGAGGGGAGAGAGTTCTGTAAGGCGGAATGGCATTAAGGTATTCCCGTAGGGACAGGCGTCCCCGACTGTCTGTCCCCACCTCACGTACCCTCCATTTGTCCCCATTCTCCACGAAAAATACACATCAAAAAAGCACCCGACATGAAAATAACTGAAGAAGGGATATTGCTCCTATGAAAAAGATCACAGTAGACGCATCGGTTACCTACGATATTCTGATTGAGAAAGGAATTCTTGACCGTGTGGGGACCTTTTCTCTTTCCGCAGTGGGAAAGGGCAAGGCGGCTGTTGTCTCCGACGACACGGTGTACGCCCTGTACGGCGACCGCGTAAACGCCTCTCTTGCAGAAGCGGGATACACGCTCCTCCCCCCCTTCGTGATCCCACACGGAGAGGAGTCCAAAAATCTTGACCGCTTTACATCCTTGATCCACCACCTTGCGGAAAACGAATTCACCCGCACCGACGTGATCTTTGCCCTCGGCGGCGGTGTGGTGGGAGAGCTTGCGGGTTTTGCTGCCGCATGCTTCCTGCGCGGGGTCCGATTCGTGCAGATTCCCACCACCCTTCTCGCCTGCGTGGACTCTTCCGTTGGAGGAAAAACCGCGGTGGATATTCCCATGGGCAAAAATCTGGTGGGCGCATTCCATCAACCCTCTCTGGTACTCTGTGATCCCCTTGTGCTTGACACCCTTTCCCCCGAAATCTTCGCCTGCGGAATGGCGGAGGTCATCAAATACAGCATGCTTGGGGACAAGGCGCTGTTTGATCTTTTGACTCCCCCCTGCGATCCCAAGGAAATCATCGAAACCGTCATCGAGATGTGCGTCACCGACAAGGCGAACATCGTGAAAGAGGACGAGTTTGACACAGGTAAACGTCAGCTTCTGAATCTCGGCCACACCTTCGGCCACGGCGTGGAAGCGCTGGCCGATTTCACCGTCATGCACGGCGAAGGGGTAGCGGTGGGTATGGCAATCGTCACCCGTGCGGCAGTGGAATTGGGTCTTTGCTCCAAAAACGACTGCGATGCACTCCTTGCCATGCTGAAGTATTACGGCTTGCCCACCGAGACCAAGGAAACCTCGGAGGATATCTTCCGCAAATCCCTGTCCGACAAGAAGCGAAAGGGCGGCACCATCAACCTGGTAATGCCCTACGGCATCGGAGACAGCAGACTGTACCCCTGTGCGGTAGAGGATGTGCTCTCCGTCATCCAAGCAGGACGAAAGGAGTGAAGCCGACATGATCAAAACGGTTTTGAACAAACCTCTCCGCGGGACCATCCCCGCCATTGCATCCAAATCCCACGCACACCGCCTCCTCATCTGTGCCGCCCTTGCAGACCGTCCCACCCGCATCCGATGCACCACCACCAACGCGGATATCGACGCTACGGCGGCTTGTCTCTGTGCTCTTGGAGCAAAGACCCGGCGGGAGGGAGAGTATTTTTCGGTCACACCCATCGAGAAGGTGAACCGGAATAGCGTGCTCCCCTGCGGTGAATCGGGATCCACCATGCGTTTTCTCCTCCCCGTGGTTCTTGCCCTCGGGGCGGATGCTTCCCTCCTCGGAGAAGGACGTCTCCCCGAGCGCCCGTTGTCTCCCCTTTACGAAGAATTGATTGCCCACGGTGCGGACATCGACCCCATGGGCACCAATCCCCTCGGCTGCCGCGGAACCGTTTCGGCTGGGGATTACACCATCGACGGCGGGGTGTCCTCTCAGTTTATCAGCGGGCTTCTCTTTGCCCTCCCCCTCCTTCGGGAGAAAAGCCGCATTCGCATTACGGGAAAAGCGGAATCCCGTCCTTATATTGAAATGACCCTTGAGGCGCTTCGCCTCTTCGGTGTGAATATTACCGAATCCGAGCCCAATCTTTTCGAAATTGAACCCTCCCCCTACCGTTCTCCCGCAGAGGTGAACACGGAAGGCGACTGGTCCAACGCCGCCTTCTGGCTGACCGCCGGTGCGCTGTCCGAGAAAGGCGTGACGATGACATCCCTGAATCACGACTCGGTACAGGGTGACAAACGGATCACCACCCTTCTTCAGTCCCTCGGAGCAGAAGTATCGATCGAGGGAACCAGCGTATCCGTCAAACGGACAGGCGTACTCCGCGGATTTACCGCCGATGCCTCCGATATTCCCGATCTTGTGCCCATCCTTTCCGTTGCGGCGGCTGGTGCGGTGGGCGATACGGTGATCACGGGCTGCGGCAGACTGCGGCTGAAGGAAAGCGACCG